>JBOHEL010000320.1:0-6015 GCA_050700995.1 Sciscionella sp.
CTTCAGTGCTGAGCGCTGTCCAGGCCGACCGTTCGGCCTATTGCTCGACGAGCCTGCGGTGCGGCCGGACCAGGAAGTTGTCGAGGTTCATCCCGACGACGATGCGGTGCAGCGCCCAGGCGGTGTCGACTCGCAGGCCGCGCTCGGACTCGATACCCTGTCCTTCCGGCGGATCGGGAACCTGTGGTGGTTGCGCGCAGTCCAGCGCGGTGATCAACCCCAGCCGGGTCTCGAACAGCCGCTGGTTTAACGACTTCTGCAGTGAGCCTTCCGAACCGGGCAAGTCCTGGCTGAAGTACTCGAGGTTGCCGCAGAAGTCGAAGACGTAGAAGTTCTCCTTGTCCTGGCCGGGTCCGAACAGGTCGGGACGCAGCCGGGTGCCGCGGCCGATCATCGGGCAGGTGCGCCTTGAACGCGTTGGTCGCCTGGATGACCAGCGCGGTGCGGTCGGCCAAAAACAGCACGCGTTTGGCCCAGTTGGTCTCCATCAACTGCTTGACCAATGCGATGACGGTGCGGGTCTTGCCCGACCCGGTGGCCATCACCAGCAGGGCTTCGCGTCGCTTGTCGGTGAAGTCTTTGTCGATGGCGCGGATGGCGCGGAGTTGGTAGTGACGCTCGACGATCGCCGAGTCGATCGGGGCGTCGGCAAGCGGCAGCCGGGCGTGGCGGCGCTGCACCATCAGCTCGAGAGCTCGTCGCGGGTGTAGAACCCCTGCACCGGACGCGGCGGGTACCCGCCGGCGTCGTCCCAGATCCAGTGTTCGAAGCCGTTGGTGTAGAAGATGACCGGACGCCGACCGGTCATCTGTTCCAGGCAGTCGGCGTACAGCTTGGCCTGCTGCTGGCCCAACTCGGCGCTCTTGGTGGTCCGCTTGGCCTCGACGACCGCTAGCGGCAGGCCGTTGTCGCCCCACAGTACGTAGTCGACGTAGCCGACGCCGTCGGCGTTGGGCATGCCGGTGACCTCGAACTCGCAGTCACGCTTGTCGGCCAGCGGCCAGTCGGCCTCGGCGAGCAGGATATCGATGAACTTGTCGCGGGTCTCGGCCTCGGAGTAGTCGCGATCATCGACTTGCTGATTGGCGGCCTGGGCCTTCTTGATTGCCTCGCGCAGCTCCGCGATCTCGGCGTCCTTGGCCGTGGCGAGTTCGTCCTTCTCCGCGAGTGCTTTCGCGTGGGCTTCGTCCTGCGCCGCGAACTTCGCGGCCAGCTTGGCGACCTCGTCACGGGTCAGCGGGGCGGCCTTGGCGGCGAGCTTCGGGTCGAACGCTGCGTTGAGCGGGACCGCCTGCGGGTTGGTCGAGTAGTGAAACGCAGCCCACACCATCACGTGATGCAACTCGCGCAGCACTGTGAGTGTGGCGTGCGGCGGGATCGGCTTCTGCTCGTGCGCCGCCGTGTTGCCGAGCTTGCGAATCAGGTTGAGCTTCTGGGCGATTCCCATGCCCGTCTTCGCGCGGAAGGCGGCGTCGTTGATGCGCGCCGACAGGTCGTTCGTGTACGGGATCGGCAGGTCGAGGATGTTGTAGAGGTGGTCGACGAGCTGCTCGACGGCCCGGCGGCTGTAGAAGCATGTCGAGCGGGGATCGCTGTTGACGTAGCTTTCGGCGCGTGCGGAGTCGGCGTGGATCGCGGACCAGCTGACGGCTTTGAGGAAGGCGAAGTTGGTCACCGTTCGGCTCCTCTGGTCAGTACGTCGATGACGCGCGGTGCGAAGAACCGGCGTTTGTACGCGTGCTGATCGACTACGTCAAGAATGCCAAGCTCTATCAACTGGCTGACCAGTTTGTTGGCCCGACCGTAGGAGATGCCCAGTGTGGCTTCGACATTGCGGACGGTGAATGACGGGTTCGCGACGGCGAAATCGACGAGCGCGCGGGCGCTGTCCGCCCGTAGCGATGATGCGCGTAGTACGTCTCTGAGTTCGCTCTGAACGTTGACTAGCGCGATCATCTGGTTGCGAGTTGAGTCGGCAGCTTCACTTAGGCCAACCGCGAAGAAGCGCACGTAGTCGTCCCAGGCGCTATCGGTGCTCACACCAAGAAGCAGGTCGTAGTACTCGCTCCGTCGAGCTTCGAACCACGGGGACACGGTTACAGTCGGTTCGCTCAGGACACCCGCCGATTGCAGGTGCAATACGATGAGCAACCGGCCTAGCCGGCCGTTCCCGTCTTGGAACGGGTGCAGTGTCTCGAACTGGTAGTGCGACATGGCTGCCGCGACAACAGGGTCGATCGATGCGCTGTGATCGCGGCGCATCCAGTCGACAAGGTCCTGCAGCCCGGTTGCCAGGTGGTCACCTGGTGGCGGCGGAACGAATCGGGCGGCATGGATCGGCAGGATGCCCGGGCTGGCGTCGGCACGCCTGCCGATGACGACCTGCGTGTCGCGGATTCGGCCTGACTGGCCTGCCAGCGGTGTTCCGCGCATCAAAATGCCCTGCAGGTCTTCCAACAGTGCGATCGAGGCCGGCAGGCCTTCGGCGACCCATGAGAAAGCATGGTTCGCCATCCGCACGTAGTTCAGGATTTCGGCCAGTTGGGCCGACGTCGGCTCTTCGTCGTCGGCGGTCAACACCTCCGCCAGTGGTGCATACGTTCCCTCCAGCGCCGACGTGCTCTGCGCCTCCCGCTGGAGGGTGGGCAGCCGCAGCAGCGTCGGGTCGGGAAGCTGGGTGGCCACGCTGTCCAACGCAGCCAGCGCGGCACGGGCGGAGGACACCGCCAGAAACGTCGGGGTGGTCAAGGCGGGCATCTCGTCGGGCAGCGGCGCGGGGACGAAGGCCTTGTGTCGCCACTGTCCGGCCGACGCGTCAGTACCCACGATGTCGACGAGCGAGCCCGCGGCGTTGTTTGCGAACATACCTACGTCCACAATGTCACTCTACGGGCACTTGTGTGACATTGGCTGCTGATCAATGTTACTTAACGACTGTTCGCGATTACTCATCTTTGACCGGGATCGGCAGGTCGACGATGTTGTAGGGGTGGTCGACGAGCTGCTCGACGGCCCGGCGCCTGTAGAACTAGCCAAGCGCTGGTCTACGCACAGGTGGCTTTCGGCGTGTGCGCAGTGGGCGTGGATCGGGGGCCCGTTGACGGCTTTGCGGAGGGCGAAGTTGGTCATCGGCGCGCCTACTCAGAGTTGACCCGAGAATGCGCGGGACTGAAGGGAAGCGAACAATGCCGTTTCGAATTCTGCGGCTCGTTTCGCAGTCGCAGTGGTTTGGGCGACGTGGCGAATATGCTCGTCGAAATCGAGTTGCAGGGAGATCGGCGGTACTGGAACCTTCAGATCCCGGAGGCGCCCCATGCTGATTCGACTGCGAGTCTGGCCAAGCACTAGAGCGTTGGCTCGTCGGAGCGTTCCGGTCGCATTGAAGAGGGCGGAAACGAACTTGGGGGTCGCGTGCGACGGGTCGACACGCACCTGGACACAGTCTGCCTTGTTGAGCGCAACGTCCAGCCAGTCAGGCTGGACGCAGGCCCGCAAATTAGGGTCGCCGAGAGTCCCAACGAGCACATCGCCAGGGCGACACTCGTGTCGGGTCAGCTGGGCGAAATGCTCGGGTGATATGAAAGCTCTGTCAGCATCGATGAACTCGCCAACCCCTATGTTCTGCAGTCGCACCACCCGAATTCCGTCCGGCACGTAGTGGGAACTCTTGAGGTTGGAGCCGAAAGGTCCATCACTGAATTTGAGGGCGATAGAACCAAGTGTTTGCAATGGCCAGCCCATTGGATTCGAGAACGGGTCGCCGAACATATCGAGGAAGGTCGCCTGAACGAGCTCGTCCAGGCGGGCGATCACCTGGCGGCGTTTGCCGCGGATCGCATCGGCGTGGTCGAGGATCGCGGCAATGCGGCGCTGCTCGTCAAGCGGCGGAAGTGGAATCTGCAATGCCGCGTACTGCTTGGCGTTGATGTTCGGCTGGGCGACCGCTCGCTGAGCGTTCGCAACCCACGCATGATATTGGGGGCTCTGCGTGTACCGAAAGGCGTATTCGGGAAGGATCCGGCTACGATCCAGTTCGAACTTGATCAAGTACCCGGCGTATACGGCCGGATTATTAGAATCCTTGTGCAGGTAGGTTTTTCCGACGGTGGCGCCAGATCTCGCGAAGAGAAGGTCGCCTTGGCACGCAGAAGGACTGTTTGGTCCGCGCGCGCTCCAACTCCGTCGACGTGCGGGAACCCCACCGCGCCAACGCATCCGGCAGGTCATTGGCCTCCACGGGGTTGCGCTTGTCGTCGAGCGAGAATCCATCGGCCTGCACGTCGTAGAACCAGACGTGGTCGGTGCCGCCGGAATTCGTCTTGGTGAACAGCAGGATCGCGGTCGACACACCCGCGTACGGACGGAACACCCCCGACGGCAGCTTCACCACACCGTCGAGCTTCTGATCCTCAACCAGGATGCGCCGAAGTTCCTTGTGCGCCTTCGATGATCCGAACAACACCCCGTCGGGCACGATCACCGCCGCCCGACCACCAGGCTTGAGCAGCTTGAGGAACAGGGCCACAAACAGCAGCTCGGTCTTTTTGGTCTTGACCACGCGCTGCAGATCCTTCGACGTCGACTCGTAGTCCAGCGAGCCCGCGAACGGCGGATTGGCCAGGATGAGCGTGTATTTTTCAGTATCCTCGGTGGCGCCCTCCGACAGCGAGTCCCGATAGCGGATGTCCGGAGACTCCACCCCGTGCAGCAGCGTGTTCATGGAGCCGATGCGCAGCATGGTGGCGTCGAAGTCGTAACCGTGGAACATGCTGGCGTGGAAATGCCGGCGCTGCCCGGCGTCGGTCAGAACGCTCGGATGCCGCGTGCGGACGTGCTCGGCAGCAGCGACCAGGAATCCCGCAGTGCCACACGCGGGGTCGCAGATCTCGTCGGAAGGCTGCGGGGCGGCCATCGCCACCATCAGGTTGATGATGTGCCGCGGAGTGCGGAACTGTCCGTTGACGCCGGCGCTGGCGATCTTCGATAGCAGGTACTCATACAGGTCGCCGTTGGTGTCGCGGTCGGCCATCGGCAGGTTGTCGAGCATGTCGACCACCCGCGACAGCAGCTGCGGGGTGGGGATGGTGAACCGGGCGTCCTTCATGTGCTCCGAGTACGTCGATCCGTCGCCGCCGAGTGCGCGCAGGAACGAGAAAACTTCGTCGGCGACCGTCTTGTACATCACCGCGGCCTCTTCGTTCTTGAATCGTGACCAGCGCAGGTGCTGCTGGGCGGGTTTGAACAGGAGGTCCTCGCTCTTGCCGGTGACCCGTGCCTTCTTCTCGGCCAGAGTGTCGAGGTCGTCGAGGCGGCGAATGAACAGCAGGTAGGTGATCTGCTCGATCACCTCCAGCGGGTTGGAGATCCCGCCGGACCAGAATGCGTCCCAGACGCGGTCGACCTTGCTCTTCAGTTCACCGGTGATCACTGCGGCATCCACCTATCTGTGGTCGTCGAGGCTGAACAGAACTGTATATAGGCCGCCACCGACAGACGTGGAACCTGGACATCTGCTTGCATTGGCTGCGACGTAGGCCTCGCGGCTCGTCGGTGGTGTTGAAGACAGGTCAGCGCACGCCGACCCGGCGTCGCTGACGCCTGTGCGGGTACTCCGTCGGACCGAACCGCTACCGAGCCATCGGGCTGAACCCATCGGATGGAGCAAGGCACTTAGTTGGGCCGCAGGGGCGCAACGCAAACGTCGTCTCCGACACACCACTGCGGCCGACAACTCCGGCGAGGATGATCGGCAGATTCGTCAACGCCGACCGCCCTTCGTGATAGACGTGAACGGGCTTGTCAATCACGCCAGCCGCCTGCGCTTCGCTGGACCGGGAGGATCAACGAGGTCGACCATCAGCGTTAAGCGCGCTGCGCCTGCGCGGCGCCGTCGGCGGCCGCGGGATGCAGTCCCCGATCGGCCAAGTCGGCGGCCACGTCGGCCAGCGCCGTCGAGTCGCCGGCGGCCAGCGCGCGGGCGTGAGCCAGCGTGAGCCTTCCGAGCACGCAGTCCAC
>JBOHEL010000321.1:0-5993 GCA_050700995.1 Sciscionella sp.
CGACGAGCGGACCATCCCGCACGAGGTGAACTGGATCCCATCGGCGGTGCATCTGGACAAGGGCTGCTACCGCGGTCAGGAAACCGTGGCGAAGGTACACAACATTGGCAAACCGCCGCGGCGGATGGTGCTGCTGCATCTCGACGGGTCGCCTGACATCGTCCCGGAGACGGGCGACCCGGTAATGCTCGGCTCGCGCACGGTAGGCAGGGTCGGGACCGTCGCGCAGCATCACGAACTCGGACCGGTCGCGCTTGCGGTGCTGAAGCGTTCCGTACCAGCCGACGCCGAACTCATCGCGGGCGTGGAGGATCGCGCGATCCAGGCGGCGATCGACCCCGATTCGGTGCCTGCCGACAGCCCGGCACCAGGCCGCGCCGCCGTCCAGCGCCTGCGGGACTAGTGCTGAAAGTGGCTCTTGCGTAATAGTGGCTGCTGAAAGTGGCTCTCGTTCCGCTCTTTGGAACAAGAGCCACTTTCAGCACAAGACCGTGGCGGGGTGGTGGAGAGGTCTGTGCCAGGATCGACGGCATGGTCACATCCGCCACACACGGCACCATCATCACCGTCGCACCCACAGGGGCCGAACACGCCAAGGCCGACGTCCCCAATCTTCCGGTGACGCTGGAGGAGCTGGTGTCCAGCGCCAAGGACTGCGAGCGCGTCGGCGCCGCGATGATCCACGTTCACATTCGGGGTGCCGACACGCAGCCCACCCTGGACCTCGGCAGGCTGCGCGACATCGTGGCCGCGCTGCGTGAGCAGACGGACCTGATCGTGCAGCTGTCAACCGGAGGCGCGGTCACCGATTCGGAGGACGACCGGCTACGCGTGCTCGACGCGATGCCCGACTCCGCATCCTGCACCATGGGCACCGTCAACTTCGGCGACAGCGTGTTCTCCAACCGCTGGCAGTTCATCGTGGAACTGCACACAAGTATGCGCCAGCGCGAGATCGTCCCGGAGTACGAGATCTTCGATATCGGCCAGCTAGCGTCGCTGCGCAGGCTGCTCGACCAGCATGGCATGCCCTCAGGTGGTCACGTGCACGTCGATCTGGTGATGGGCGTTCCCGGCGGCATGCCCGGCGACATGGAGACCGTGGCAGCCGCACTGCGCGGGATCCCCGAGGGTGCCACGTTCTCCGCGACCGGCATCGGCAAGGCGACACTGCCGGTGATGTTGGCCTCACTCGCCTCGGGTGGGCATCTGCGGGTCGGCATGGAGGACACCATTTCCTACGCGCGCGACCAACGGGTCACCGACAACGCGCAGTTGGTGGCCCGCGCCGCTGGGGTGGCACGGATCGCCCAGCGCCCGCCGCTACCCGCCGCGGAGGTGCGCGAACTGTTCGGGTTGCGCCACAACGGGTGACCTGTGTTGGCAACCCACGCCACGGCAGGCCAGTATGGGGGCGTGATCGAAGTTCGGCCAGGGGGCCGCCGCAGGATCGACCGGGTACTCGCACCGGAGTACCTGGCCGGTATCGAGGACCGGCCGCTCGTCGAAGTGCGCCAGCTGCGTGACGAGGCTGCCCAGGAGGAGACGGATCTGTCCTACGTGCGGCGTTTGCTGCACGGTCGCATCGACATCGTGCGTGCCGAGCAGCAGCGCAGGATCGACGGCGAGTCCGCCACGGTCGTCGAGCGGCTGGCGAAGATCCTCGCGGAAAACGCGGTGGGACCCACGACGGGCTTCGGCAGGCACAGCACGCTCGAACCGTCAAGGGCCGAGGCACACCGACGGTATGTCGAAGCACTCGTCTCCGATGTGGACCTTTCGGACGTGACGTCGCTGCCCGACGACAAGCTGGCGGCGGTGCTGGGCACCTACCAGGTCGAGGAATCGTCCATCTCCGAGCGACGCCGCCAGGTCCAGGTGGTTGTCGACACCGGCAACGCCGAGATCGCCAGGCGGTATGCGCAGGGCAGCGCTTCGGTCGACGAGCTGCTCGACGCCGAGCGCGACCGCCCTTGATCGCGGCCACCGGTCAGCAAGCGTGTTCCATGGCCGCTATCGCGCCCCAGAAGTCGCGCAGCCTGCCGTAGCGTTCTGCAACCTCCTCGCCGTCACCTTTCTCGAGTGCGTCGATGATGGCGTGCACGTCGGTGGCGGAGGTATCGGCGGTCAGCGCGTCGTCGTCGAGCAGTTGCACTAGCCCGCCGTAGTCCAACTCGACGGCCGAGGCGCCATCGAAATGCTCGAGCCAGCGGAGGATGTCGGCGAGCATCCTGGCGGGTCCGTTCACACCGATCGCCTCGGTGACCACCTTCTTGGCCCGCACCGCGCGAGCCAGCACATCGCCCATCGGCATCCGCCAGCAGGCCTGCCTGCGGCAATCGTCCATCGGCGCCTGCACCCTCTGCCGGGTGTCCGGCTCAACGAGTGCGAACCACGGCAACGGCACCGTCCACGTCGAGGACACCACGTGTGCCGCTCCGCCGGAAAGCTCCCCCATCACGGCACCGACTCGGCTGCGCACCGCCTCTTCCGGCATCGGGACCGCGGCTTCCACCAGCGTGGCTGGTGCGCCTGCCAGGAAGCCAACCAGGGCAGCGGCTGAGCGCGGTCGCAGGTCCAGCGGGCAGACCAGCGGCCCCGCACCTACCTCGCTCTCCCCGATGACGTCGGACGGTTGCAGCACCAACACGTCCTGTGGCGCGTTCGGCGCGGGCTTGCCGTCGGCACGTTCGCCAGGGAGCAGTCGGGGGGTGGCTGCGAACTGTGAGCGTAGCCACAGCTCACGTTCCCGGTCGCCCGCCCCTGCGCGATCGAGGGGGCCTTCCCGCAGGGTCTGGCGCAACCGCCTCGCCACCGGCTCTTCAAAGGTGGCAAGCGGTTCGTATACCCGGAGGTAGGCGAGAAACGGACGGGGCACATGACAGATGCTTCCACGGCGGTCACGACTGCGACATCTCGGTGTCGCGTCTTGCACACCGAGCCGCTTCGCATCTTTGGCACTCGACACGGTACGGTAGTAGCAGGAACCAGTTGTCGAGACGAACAGGGCCGCCGTTCCCCCGGCCGCCCTGTCCCTGTGCGAGGGGGTCGAGCCATGGGGCGCGGCCGAGCGAAGGCCAAGCAGACGAAAGTGGCCAGAGAGCTCAAGTACAGCACTCACGAGACGGACTTCGAGGCGCTCCAGCGCGAGTTGTCCGCTCGTGAGGCTTCGGCTAACCGTGATGATGAGCGGCTAGACGACCCGTACGACGATGGGTACGACGGGCACCGGCACTGAGCTGACCGGCATCAGGGTAGGGCCGCTCACGGCGGCCTTACCCTGCTATCTGGGTTTCTGACCCGAAGTTTGCGACGACTGCCTATACCGGAGTCAGTCGTCGAATCCGCCACCGCGGTTACGCTTGATGTCGCTACGGCGACGTTTCGCGGTCAGCCGCCGTTCCACCGATCCCCTGCTGGGTTTGGTGCGACGCCGTCGTGGTGGCGGCGGAGCGGCCGCATCGCGTAGTAAGGCGGCTAGCCGCGCCCTTGCCGCATTGCGGTTGGCGAGCTGTGCACGGTGCTCGGAAGCCACCACCGTCAACACGCCGTCGACCAGCCGGTTCGCGAGCCGTTCGGTCAGCCTTGCCCGCAGCGGCTGGCTTAGCGACGGCGAGCCCGCCACGTCGAAGCGCAGTTCCACCCGACTGTCGGCGGTGTTCACGCCCTGCCCGCCAGGTCCGGAGGAGCGCGAGAAACGTTCCCGCAGCTCCGCTGCGGGAATCAACACGTTTCCCGCCACCACCAGATCATCAGCCACGCTGTCCAGGATGCCCTACTCGCGCCACCAATTTTCCCCGCCATCTCGGCCACTTGACCACCGAGTGGGACGATCCAACACGCTCCGCGCCGGCGTTGTGCCGACGAAACGCCTGGGGTCAGAAGCGGGGGTGGTCGCCGCGCAGTACGACGCCGAGGTCACCGCTGCTCTCGACGTCCTTCGTCGGCTTGATCTCGCCGAGTACCCAGGCGGGAATGTGCCGTGCGGTGAGCACGGCGAGCGCACGGTCCAGATCCTCCGGTGGCAGCACCGCGACCATGCCGACTCCCATGTTGAACGTGGCCTCCATCTCGGCACGCTCCACCCGGCCACGGTGTGCGATCAACCCGAACACCGGTGCAGGCGTCCACGTGCCCCTGTCGAGCACCGCGGTCAGCCCGGCGGGCAGGACCCTGGCCAGGTTGGCGGCCAGGCCGCCGCCGGTGATGTGAGCGAACGTACGCACCGAAGTCTCCGCGGCGACCGCGAGACAGTCCCGTGCGTAGATCTTCGTCGGCTCCAGCATCTCCTCGCCGAGCGTGCGTCCGAACTCCTCGACGTGGCCAGACAGGGGCATCCGCGCGATGTCAAGCAATACGCGGCGCGCCAGCGAGTAGCCGTTGGAATGCAGCCCCGATGAGCCCATGGCGAGCACCACATCACCCGGCCGCACCCGGTCGGGGCCGAGCACCGCTTCTTCCTCGACAACACCGACGCCGGTCGCCGAGATGTCGTAATCGCCGTCGGACATCATGCTGGGGTGCTCCGCGGTCTCACCGCCGAGCAGCGCGCACCCGGCGAGCACGCAGCCTTCGGCGATGCCACCGACCAGCGCCGCGACCCGATTGGGGATCACTTTGCCGACCGCGATGTAGTCCTGCAGGAACAGTGGCTCGGCACCACAGACCACCAGGTCGTCCACCACCATGGCCACCAGGTCGAGACCTACCGTGTCGTGCTTGTCCAGCGCCTGCGCCACCGCGATCTTGGTGCCGACACCATCGCTGGAGGAGGCCAGCACCGGCTCCTTCCAGCGGTCAAGCTTCAGCTTGAACAAGCCTGCGAAGCCGCCGATGCCCGAGAGCACCTCGGGCCTCGTTGCCTTCGCGGCCAGTGGCTTGAACTTCTCCACGGCCGCCTCACCAGCAGCTATGTCCACCCCAGCCGCCGCATAGGTGGCGTGCGAGGTCTCGGACTCGGTGCTCACGTGAACCTTCTCCAGATCTACGGGCGGCGTACGGCGTCTTCGGCACCGTACCCGCTGGGGCCTAACGCGCTGACGCTCTCCAGCAGGTGCTTGCCGAGGGCCTGTTCGGGAAGCTCGATCGGGTACTCCCCGTCGAAGCATGCCGCGCATACCCGAGTGCGAGGCTGCTCACTCGCGGCGACCAGTTCCGGCAACGAGACGTAACCGAGGGAGTCGGCACCGATGGAGCGCCGGATGCCATCGACGTCGGTGCCGTTGGCGATCAACTCGGCGCGGGATGCGAAGTCGATACCGTAGAAGCACGGCCAGCGCACCGGCGGCGATGCGATCCGCACGTGCACCTCCACCGCACCGGCCTCGCGCAGCATCCGCACCAGCGCCCGCTGCGTGTTGCCCCGCACGATGGAGTCGTCCACCACGACCAGCCGCTTGCCTCGGATGACGTCGCGGAGCGGGTTGAGCTTCAATCTGATGCCGAGCTGGCGGATCGTTTGGCTCGGCTGGATGAAGGTGCGCCCAACATAGGCGTTCTTCACCAGCCCGGAGCCGTAGGTGATGCCCGACGCCTGCGCATAGCCGATCGCGGCAGGTGTTCCGGACTCCGGGACGGGAATCACCAGGTCGGCGTCGGCGGGATGCTCGATAGCCAGCCTGCGCCCGATCTCCACCCTGGTCGCGTGCACCCCACGGCCCGCGATCGTGGTGTCCGGCCGTGCCAGGTAGACGTACTCGAAGATGCAGCCCTTAGGGTCAGGATTGGCGAACCGGCTGGACCGCAGCCCGTTCTCGTCGATAGCCAGCAACTCGCCGGGCTCGACCTCCCGCACGAAGCTCGCCCCAACGATGTCCAGCGCGGCCGTCTCGCTCGCCACCACCCAGCCGCGCTCCAACCTGCCGAGTACCATCGGGTGGACGCCGTAGGGATCGCGTGCCGCGTACAGCGTCGTCTCGTCGGAAAACACCAGGCAGAACGCGCCGCGCAGGCTAGGCAGCAGCTCCCTGGCAGCCTGCTCAAGCCCGGTGTCA
>JBOHEL010000322.1:0-5984 GCA_050700995.1 Sciscionella sp.
GCGCGAAGCTGGCCAAGTCCGGCTACGGCGAGTACGTGATGGACATCGCCCGCACCTCAGGCGCCCACGGTTAGAGCTGAAAGTGGCTTTCACGCACTTGAGCGACACAAGAGCCACTTTCAGCAGGCTCATTTACACAAGAGCCACTTTCAGCAGCCCGCTAACCGCGGCGGGCCATTTCGCGGAGGCGGGCGATGCGCTCGGCCATCGGGGGGTGTGTTGAGAACAGTCGGGAGACCTGGCCGGGCCGGAACGGGTTCGCGATCATCAGGTGGGACTGCGACACCAGCGCGGGCTCCGGCGCGAGCGGGGCGGCTTGGGTGCCTACCTCAAGCTTGTGCAGGGCCGAGGCAAGCGCGAGCGGATCGCCGGACAGCTTGGCGCCTGACTCGTCGGCCTGAAACTCCCGCGACCTGCTGATCGCCATCTGCACCACCGCGGCCGCCAGCGGCCCGAGAAACACCATCAGGAGCAGGATCAGCGGATTCGGCCGGTCATCGTTGCCACCGCCGCCGAAGAACATACCCGCGAACATCCCGATGTTCGCCAGCATGCTGATCAGGCTCGCCAGCCCACCGGCCACGCACGAAATCAGGATGTCGTGGTTGTAGACGTGGGACAGCTCGTGGCCGAGCACCGCGCGCAGTTCCCGCTCGTCGAGCATCTCCAGGATGCCCGCAGTACAGCAGACCGCCGCATGTCTGGGGTTGCGGCCGGTTGCGAACGCGTTCGGTGCCCGTGTCGGGCTGATGTAAAGCGAGGGCATGGGCTGGTGGGCGGTGGTCGCTAACTCCCGCACGATCCGGTACATGGCAGGCTGCTGTGCTTCCGACACCGGCTGCGCGCGCATCGCCCGCAACGCCAGCTTGGCCGAGTTGAAATAGGTGTAAAGGTTCAGACCGAGCGCCACGACCACGCCGATAATCAACGCGGTCCGCCCGAAGATTGAGCAGATCCCGATGATCAGCGCGCTCATCGCAGCGAGCAGTACCGCCGTCTTCAACCCGTTGTAATGCTTGTGCACCTGCTGTGCCTCCCGGCTCCCCTGCCCCATCCGGTTCAACGCCGTCCCGCGGTAACGAGTTCCTCGCTCTCGATCTGACCGCGGCGCCAATACGTGGTTGGCCGCACCCTCCTCCTGTCGATTGCCAACTCCGTGAGCAGGTACGAGCGAACAGCCTGCACCGTGGAACGCTCACCAGCCACCCAGGCGTCGACACCCTCGCGCGGTAGGTCCGCCGCGCGCAGCGCGCCGAGCAGGTCCGGCCCGCCGCCCTCGGTCAGCCAGCAGACGTCCAGCGCGGCGGGGCTGACCAGCTCTCGCCGTTCCGCGATGTCGCTGACCTCGACAAACACCCGCCCCAGCGTGCCTGGCGGCAGCTCGCGCACTATCGCCTCGATCGCAGGCAGCGCGCTGACATCACCGGCAAGCAGGTAGGTGTGCGCACCGACCGCAGGTTCGTAACACGGCGAAGGTCCCACGAAGATGAGTTCGTCGCCCCGCCGCGCGTGCCGCGCCCAGTCCGAGGCCGGGCCAGGCTCGGTGTGCAGCACAAAGTCGATGTCGATCTCACGTGCCGCCGGATCATGCCTGCGGATCGTGTAGCTGCGCATCGCGGGGCGCACCCGGTGCATCGCCGACCGCGCGGTCTCGGCCGTCAGCGGCTCGGGCAACTCGACGTCCGGCGGGTAGCAGTACAGCTTGACGTGCTGGTCGGTGCCGCTGCCGAGGAAGCCGTCCAACCCCTCGCCGCCCGCGATGACCCGCACCAGTCGCGGGGCCAGCGTCCTCACCCGCAGCACCGGCACCCGCCACAACCGCGTCGGCTGCCGCCGGGAGCGTCGGCCGTGGCCAACTAGAGCGCTCGGTACCGTCACGGCCAGCAAGCATAAGCGCCGCGCTCAATCGGCTGGCGAACGCAGAACGCATCCCAGGTTGGGGTGGCGGTCAGGCGGTCGAGGGAGCGCCACCGAGGCGCAGCACGATGCCCTCACCGCGCAATGAGCGCCTAAACCACCACAACGAACCGATCGCCGCCAGCCCCACCAGCGAATATGACCCAGCCGTCGAGATCATCAGGAAGTCGCCAACGGTCTCACGTGCCAGCACGAACAGGGTTGTCACGCCGTTGGTCACGAACACCAGTGCCCACAGCAGCGACACCCGCTTGAAGAAGCGCTGCACGTGCGGGTGGCCGCTGATCGTCTCCGGAAACGCGCAGAAGTCGTTGGCAAGCTTGCCCAGCAACGGCCGGCCGAACGACGCGGTCGCCAGGAACACGAAACCGACCAGGAAGTTCTGCAGTGTCGGCTGCAAGAAGTACAGGAACACGCTGCCCGTGCAGTAACCAATGACGGTGCGCGCGAGCAGCAGCGCCGTGGTCAGCAGCAACACCGCCGGTATCGGTTTGCGCAACACTGCCCGCCTGCCGATGGCAGCGGCCGACCACGCCATCGCGGCGATCAGGCCACCGTGGAACCCACTGAGCACGAGCAGCAGGTAGAACAACCCCAGCGGGATCAGCGTCGACTCCAGCAGGTGCTGCCCGCCGTTGCGCAACAGGGCACGTAGCGACGGCAGGTGGACCGTTATGTGGTGGGTCATCGAGTACAGCGGTCCTTCCCGTAGCCGGCACCTGCCCTGCATCAGAACCCCGTTTGGGGTCGACGAGGCTCGCATGGCGCGCCGACCCTGTGCCCAACAGCCATCCGAGGGACAATGGTGGGTGTGTCCGAAATGGTTCGCTTTACGCGACCCACAGTGGTGTGGTGGTCCCGTTGGGAAGGCTAACGGCTCCGCAGGCGTTATGGCTAGCACGGCTCACACAGCTTTGACAGATCAACCGGTTCAAGCAATCGGGAGGCAGGCCCGGTGATGAACATGCCAGCGAGCATGCTGATGGTCGCGGTACCTGCTGCCGTGGTCGGTGCGGCCGCGATGGGGCTGGCTAACGCGGCGCAGTCAAGAGCGACCAAGCAGGTGCCCGCAAGTGGCATCCTCGACCCGCACCTGATCCTGCACCTGCTGCGCAATCCGACCTGGCTGGTCGGCACCCTCGGCACGCTGGTCGGGCTCGGCCTGCAGGTGGTCGCGCTCGGTTTCGGCCCGCTGCTGCTCGTGCAGCCAATGCTGGTGACGTCGCTGCTGTTCACCAGCGTGTTCATGGCATGGTTCCTGCACCGGCGGCCCGACCAGGTGCTGGTGCTCGGCGGCCTGATGTGCGTGGCAGGGCTCGCGGCGTTCCTTGTGCTGGCCGAGCCTGGCGGCGGCACCGATCACCTCGCCAATATCGGAGTGGTACTGCCGCTGTTAATCACCTTCGCGGTGGTTGTGCTGCTCTGCCTCGCGGTGGCGGTGCGCACCGGGCACGTGGCAAGGGTGCTGGCGCTGGCGCTGGCAACCGGCGTGATCTATGGCGTGACGGCGGGATTAATGAAGGTTGTCTCAGGCGAGTTCCGCGCCGGGTTCAGTGTGCCTTTCACCCATTGGGCGCTGTATGTCGTATGCGCTATCGGCCCTATCGGGTTCCTGCTCTCGCAGAACACCTTCCAGCAGGGCAAGCTGGTCTCCCCGGCGGTGGCCGTGATCACCACGGTTGACCCGCTCGTCGGGATCGGCATCGGCGTGAGCTGGTTCGACGAGAAGGTCCAGACCGGAGCGGCGGCGCTGACCGGAGAGCTGATCGCCGCGGTCGTGATCATCGTGGGCATCGCGATTCTGTCCCATCGCAGCGAGCACCTCAAACAGGAAGCGGCTGCCGATCCGGAGCCCAAGCGGCCACGGCGCAGCGACCCTGGCGGCTTCGTCTACACGCCAGGCGCCTAGTCCCACAAATCCGCACCTCCCGTCGGAGTCCCCGCAGCGGGCTGATTAGCTTGGCGGATGCCCCTGTTCACGTTCGAAGGCGCGCAGCCGAAGGTTCACGACAGCGCCTGGATCGCGCCAACGGCCACGCTGATCGGCGACGTCATCGTCGAGGCGGATGCCTCGGTCTGGTACGGCGTGGTGATCCGCGCGGATTTCGGGCCGGTGGTGATCCGCGCAGGCGCGAACGTGCAGGACAACAGCGTGATCCACGTCGGTGCCGATGGCGGTGAGATCGGTGAGGGGGCCACGGTCGGCCACGCGTGCGTGATACACGGTGCGGTGATCGGCCCGCACGCGCTGATCGGCAACGCCGCGACCGTCCTGGACGGCGCGCGCGTCGGCGAGCGTGCGCTCGTCGCGGCGGGCTCGGTGATAGCTCCCAACACGGTTGTACCGCCCGAGATGGTGGCCATCGGCGCACCCGCGAAGAAGTTCCTGCCGCTCACCGAGGGCGCCAAGTGGTGGGTGGACAACAACCCCGCCACCTACCAGGATCTCGCACGGCGCCACCGCGCAGGCGCACGCCCCATCTGATCCGTGGATTCCTCTATCGGAAACGTAACTTACGTCTCACTCGCCCGGGTGCAATGGGTCACCGAGGAACCGTGACAGAAAAGGTCCCGTGAATGGCGCCGGTGGGACCATGGACAGATGGGTGCCACGCGGTCGACCGCAGGCGAGGTCACGCGAGCGTACCTCCGCGATCAGGTCAGTTCGCTGCGAAGCCACGATGTCGGCTTTCGACGAGGAACTGCGGACGCGGTGCACCAGCTGCGAGTGTCAACGCGCCGGATTCGTGGTGCGCTGACCACCTTTCGGCGAATATTGGATCGCGACGCCACCCGCGAGCTGTCCGCGGAGCTGAGGTGGCTCGCCGCCTGCCTGGCACCCGCCAGGGACACCGAGGTCCTGCACCAGCAGCTAGCCGTGCAGCTCGCGGCCTTGCCGTCCGAGCTCGTGATCGGACCTGTTGAGGCATATCTGGTCCGGTATTTGGGCCAACAGGAAGCCGACGCCAGTGCGGCCGCGCTTGCCGCGCTCGACAGCCCGCGCTACGCGGCGCTGCTGCGGTCGCTCGATCGCCTGGTGGCCGAGCCACCCTTCACGGCCGAAGCACGACGCCCGGCACGAACCGAGCTACGGAAGCCGATCCGGCGGGCGGACCGTGAGTTGCGCACCGCCGCCGACCGCCTGGCAGGTCTCACCGAGTGCCCCGACCTTGACGCCGCCCTGCACGAGGTACGCAAGGAGGCCAAACGGGCCGGTTACGCGGCTGATGTCGCAATACCCGTGTCCGGCAAGCGACTTCGCCACTGGCGTCGCCGTGTCAAGGCCATCCAGCGCACGCTCGGCGAGCACCACGACTGCGTCCTCGCGCAGGCGACGCTGCGGGAGATCGGTGCGCGGGCTCACCGCGACGGCGCCGACACCTTCACCTACGAACTACTCCGCGCTCACAACACCATGATCGCGGACGCGCACCGGCGCACCTTCACCAAGCAGTGGCGAGCACCGCACACCGGCCAGATCCCGCACTGGCTGCACGCGCGCTGAGCACCGGCGCAGGGGGCTAGGCGTCAGTCGCGCAGTTCCATGGTGCAGCATTTCGGGCCGCCGCCTGCCTTGCGCAGTTCCGAGATGTCGCAGTACACCGGTAGGTAACCCCGCGCCGCCAGGCGGTCCCCCAGCGCGTGCGCCTCGATCGGCAGCACCACGTGGTAACCGTCCGATACACCGTTGAGCCCCAGGCAGGCGGCGGCCGTGTCATCCGCGAGCACCGCGCTCGGGAACAGCTTGCGCAGCGTGGCGCGGGACTCCGGCGCGAACGCCGCCGGGAAGTAGGCGACATGGTCTTCGGACAGTACGAACAGCGCGGTGTCCAGGTGGTAGTACCTGGGGTCCACCAATCGCAGCGCCACCACCGGCACCCCGAGGGCTCGGGCGGCCTCGGCGTGGGCGGCGGGTTCGGTGCGGAAGCCGGTACCGGCCAGCAGCACCCTGCCGGTCCAGGCGAAATCCCCCTCCGCCTCGTTGATCGCCCTCGGCATCACCACGTCGCGGTAGCCGTGCTCGGTGAACCAGCGCCGGTAGTGCTCGGCCTCGGCAGCCCGTTCGC
>JBOHEL010000323.1:0-5984 GCA_050700995.1 Sciscionella sp.
GTTGATCGGCGTCGCGATGATCTCCGGCATGTCGTAGTTGTGGTTCGCCTTGATCTGTTCTGTCAGCGCCGCCACCCTGCTGGCCGTGGTCTTGATCTCGACGCGCCACTCCTGTTCGGTCTGTACCGCATCCCGCCAGCGGAACACGCTGGTGATCGGTCCGCTGACCTGCGCGCACGCGCCCAGCCTTGTGTCGACGGCCTGCGCGGCAAGCGCATGGGCGGCCGCTTCGCTGTCCGTGGTTGACGCCACGATCACGTAGTCAGACGACATAGCGAGAGGCTAGCCGTGCCGGTCCATGATCCGGTCCCGCTACACGCTGTGATGGCGTTCCGGCGCCGAAAACGCCAGTGGGGTGGGTGCGCCCTTACCCCGCGAACAGCGGTTGGGCTATGCCGTTGCCCGCACCGGGCAATACGAACAGTGACCCGCTCAGCGGTTGTTCGGCGAGTTGTTGCGCGGTCATGCCCTCTCTGGCGGTCGTCGCATAGAGATCGCCGAGGCCGTCACCGCCGAAGCAGCAGGCCGACACCTGGGACACTGGCAGCCTCACCTCCCGGTCCAGCGCTCCTTGTGGTGTGTACCGCCGCACCGCCCCGCCGCCGTTGACCGCGACCCATACGCAGCCCGAGGAGTCCACACACAGTCCGTCCGGAACGCCGTCGGTGTCGGCCACGGTGCATAGCGGCCTCCGGTTGGTCGCACTGCCCTCGGCGGCGTCGAAATCGAACACGTCGATCCGGTGGGTCGGGGAGTCGATGTAGTACATCCTGGCGCCGTCGGGGCTCCAGCCGATGCCATTGGAGATCGATACCTCCGCAAGCACCGTGCCTGCGTCGCCGGAGGGCTCCACCCGCGCCAGCCAGCCGCCGCCGGCGGCCTGGTCGTAGCGCATGGTCCCGGCCCACAGCCGCCCTGACGGGTCAACGCCCGCATCGTTGCCTCGCACCCCGTCCCGCGCCCAATACACCAGCCACCGGCGGCCGCCGTCGGCATCGAGGAGCGCCACACCTTCGACCAGGTTCGCCACCAACCCGCCCGCAGTGCGCGGTTTCGCGGCACCGACATGCTGGCCGACCTCGGTCATGTCGTCGATCCCGCGCGAGGGGTCGAAGCGGTGGATCTCGCCGCGGAGTATGTCCAGCCAGAGCAGTGTCGCAGTCCTTGGGTCCCAGGTCGGTCCCTCGCCGAGGGTGGCTTCGGTGCGTAACGCGATGTCCATGGCGTCATCTTGCCGGTCCCTGAGATGAAAATCAGGGTTCTGCCCTGACCCGCGCGTCCTTTCGGATATGTACCGTTGATGGTGTGAGCATCCAGCCAGCCCCGAGCGGCACCGGCAAGCCGGCGCGCAAGCCCAGCAAGCGGATCCTGCCGCCGCACCCCATGCGGGCCGCTTTCGTGATAGTGGGCTTCGTCGCCGTGCTGTACCTTGTCGAGTTGGTCAACGCCAGCTTCTTCGCAGGCAGTCTCGACAACTACGGGATCGTGCCGCGTCAGGCCGCCGGCCTGCCCGGAGTGGTCTGGGCGCCGCTGCTGCACGAGACATGGCAGCACCTGTTCAGCAACACCGTCGCGGTCGCGGTGTTCGGCTTCCTCGCGATGGCTTCGGGGATCGGTCCGTGGATCGCGTCCACGGTGACGATCTGGCTCATCAGCGGCCTCGGGGTGTGGCTGATCGCGCCTGCGGGCACTATCACGGTCGGCGCGTCAGGTATCGCATTCGGCTGGCTGGCGTTCCTGCTGGTGCGCGGGATCTTCAACCGTAGTGCCGGGCAGATCCTGGTGGCGCTGGTACTGCTGTTCTTCTGGGGCAGCATCCTGTTCGGGTTGTTGCCCGGCCAGCCGCACATCTCCTGGCAAGCCCACCTCTTCGGAGCCATCGGTGGGATCCTTGCCGCCTGGTTGTCCACCAGAGCCAACCGGACCAAGAGCACGCCGCCGATCACCACGCAACTGCCGGGTAACCTGGCCGCGTGAAGGATGCTGAAAGTGGCTCTTGTTCCAAAGAAGTGCACGAACGCCACTTTCACCAGCATCAACGACACAAGAGCCACTTTCAGCACAATGCGCCGATCGGGGTGTTCGATTCTGGGGTTGGCGGTCTCACCGTCGCCAGGTCGATCATGGATCGGCTCCCCGCGGAGCGCCTGCGCTACGTCGGCGACACCGCGCACAACCCGTACGGTCTGCTACCGATCGCACTGGCGCGGCGATACGCGCTTGAGGTCCTTGACGAACTGGTGCGCAGCGGCGTGAAGCTCGTGGTCATCGCCTGCAATACGGCGTCCGCTGCCTGTCTGCGTGACGCCCGCGAACGCTACGACATCCCAGTCGTCGAGGTCGTGCTGCCCGCAGTGCGCAGGGCTGTCGCCACCACCCGAAACGGCCGAATCGGGGTGATCGGCACCGCGGGGACCATCAGATCGGGCGCCTATCAGGATGCATTCGCGGCCGCCCCGGACGTCACCACTACCTGCGTGGCCTGTCCCCGGTTCGTGGACTTCGTGGAGCGCGGCATCACCTCGGGGCGGCAGATCCTCGGGCTCGCGCAGGGGTATCTGGAACCGCTGCAGCAGGCGCAGGTGGACACCCTGGTGCTCGGATGTACGCACTACCCACTGCTGACGGGCGTGTTGCAACTAGCCATTGGTGCCGATGCCACGCTGGTCTCCAGCGCCGAGGAGACCTCGAAGGATGTGCTCACGGTGCTGACAGAGCGGGACATGCTTGCCGAGTCACGTGGCGAACCGCCAGAGCACGAGTTCCGCGCGACCGGGCCTGCCGAGCCGTTCGGGCGCCTGGCACGCCGGTTTCTCGGACCACGACTGGAACTGCCGGTGGCAGTCGGATGACGCGGAGGTGTCGGCGACCATAGGTATTCGGGGGGACGCTGTGCCAAGCTGATCGGCGTGTTGCTGACTGTGCTTGGCTGTTCGGGCAGCGTTCCTGGCCCGAACGCGCCGACCTCGGGGTACCTGCTGGAGGCTGACGGTTTCCGGTTAGTGATCGACTTGGGCAATGGCACGCTGGCCGAGTTGCAGTCAAGGATCGACCCGTTCGCGATGAACGCACTGCTCTTCTCACACCTGCACCCCGATCACTGCGCGGACTTCTCAGGACTGACGGTTATCCGTCGCTACCATCCCGATCCGCCGCATGACACGCGCGTGCACCGGCTACCGGTACACGCGCCCGCGGAGGCGGCGCGGCGGCTGGCTGCCGCATACGCACCGTGTGAACGGGACCGTGGCACCGAGGACCTCGCCGATGTCTACGACTTCCGGGCGCTTGGTCACCGCGGCGTCGAGATCGGGCCGTTCACGGTGACCGCGTTGGAGATGGCCCACCCGTGCCTGGCCTATGGTTTCCGGATCTCGCACGGTGACGTCATGCTGGCCTACACCGGCGACACCGGTACCTGCGCCGCGGCGGACGAGCTCGCAAGCGGAGCGGATGTGCTGCTCTCAGAGGCCTCATGGACACACGCACCGCAGGCGCGGCCGGTCGATCTGCACCTGTCGGGCCGCGAGGCCGGGGAGCTGGCGCAGCGCGGTGAGGTCGGCAAACTGCTGCTCACGCACGTGCCGCCGTGGACGAATCGGGATGCCGTGTTCGCCGAGGCACGTGCGGCTTACCGCGGTGACGCCGAGCTGGTGCGGCAGGGCGCGAGCTATGACATCGGCTGAGGGCCTACCGCTGACGTCAGCCTTGGTGGGCGTCTCTAGGCTGGCCGTATGGCGAGGATCGATGGCAGGGACGACGACCAACTCCGCGATATCAAGCTCAGCAGGGGCTTCCAGCAGTGGCCCGCGGGATCGGTGTTAGTTGAGTTCGGCAACACACGAGTGCTGTGTGCGGCCAGCGTCAACGAGGGTGTGCCGCGCTGGCGCGCCGGTTCCGGCCTCGGCTGGGTGACCGCCGAATACGCGATGCTGCCCTCTGCGACGCACAGTCGCAGCGACCGCGAGTCGGTGAAGGGCCGTATCGGCGGTCGCACCCACGAGATCAGTAGGTTGGTTGGACGCTCCCTCCGTGCCTGCATCGATCTCGCGGCGCTCGGCGAGAACACCATCGTGATCGACTGTGACGTGATCCAGGCAGATGGCGGCACCAGGACAGCCGCGATCACCGGCGGGTACGTAGCGCTCGCGGATGCCATCACCTGGCTCGGCGCGGCAGGCAGCCTGGCTGACCCCAAGCCGCTGGCGTGCGCCGTGTCCGCGATCAGCGTCGGGGTGGTCGACGGCAAGGTGCGCCTCGATCTGCCCTACGAGGAGGACTCCCGGGCGGAGGTCGACATGAACGTGGTGGCTACCGATGCCGGGACGCTCGTGGAGGTGCAGGGCACCGGCGAGGGCGCGACCTTCCCTCGGTCAACGTTGGACAAGATGCTCGACCTGGCGCTTGCCGGGTGCGAGCAGCTGTGCGAGCTGCAGGCGGCGACGCTGGCGCAGCCCTACCCAGGCACGCTGCCGGAGCCGCGCCCGAAGCAGTCGAAGAAGGGCGGCAAATGACCCGGCTGCTGCTGGCCACCCGCAACGGCGAGAAGCTCGCGGAGCTGCGACGTATCCTGGCCACTCAGGATCTCTCCGGCGTTCGCGTGCTCGGGCTGGCGGATCTGCCGCCCTTCGCCGAGGCACCGGAAACCGGTGCCACGTTCGAGGAGAACGCGCTGGCGAAGGCGCGTGACGCCGCCAGGGAGACGGGGCTGCCTGCGGTGGCCGATGACTCCGGGCTCGCCGTCGACGCCCTCGGCGGCATGCCTGGAGTGCTGTCCGCGCGGTGGGCCGGGCGGCACGGCGACGACGACGCGAACCTGCGGCTGGTGCTCGACCAGCTCACCGACGTGCCGGACGAGCGGCGCGGCGGCGCCTTCGTCTGTGCGGCCGCGCTGGTCGTACCTGGTGGCGACGAGATCGTGGTCCGGGGGGAGTGGCGCGGCAGGATGGCGCGACAGGCCAAGGGGGACAACGGTTTCGGCTACGATCCGATCTTCGTCCCTGATGGGTCGGATGTCACTTCGGCAGAGCTGTCACCGCAGCGGAAGGACGCCGAATCCCACCGGGGCCTGGCCCTTCGCGCCATCCTGCCGCACCTGCTGCGAAGTTTGTAGGTCTTCAAGACCCCCAAACTCCGCCTTTGGCCCCTCGGCACTGTTTGGGGGTCTTGAAGACACCAGAACCTAAACGGCGAGGTCCTTGCGAAGTTTGGCGACGTGGCCAGTGGCGCGCACGTTGTACATGGCCTTGGCGAGCGTGCCGTCGGCGTCTACCACGAAGGTCGACCGGATTACGCCCTGCACCACTCGGCCGTAGTTTTTCTTCTCGCCGAACGTACCCCAGCGCTTCATGACCGATTTGTCGACGTCGGAGAGCAGCGGGAACGTCAACTGCTCCTCGGCCGCGAACTTCACAAGCTTCTCCGGCCTGTCAGGGGAGACTCCGAGCACCACGAAACCGGCATCGTTCAATTCGGCGAGATTGTCTCGGAAATCACAGGCCTGCGTGGTGCAACCCGGGGTGCTTGCCGCCGGGTAGAAGTACACGAGCACGCGTCGCCCTCGGTAGGCGCCCAGCGAGACCGGGTTGCCCTCGGCGTCTGGCAATGTGAAGTCGGGTGCGGTGTCGCCTACGGACAGGCGTGTTGGCTCGCTCATCCCGATGACGTTAGCAACCGCTCACGTGGCGACTGCGAAGAACACCACGAACATCCCGACGGTGACCAGCCATGCCGTGATCCACCAGCCGAAGTCACGCCATGCGGACAGTGGCTGGTTGTCGTCGCCAGGGGCGTACACACCACGTTGCTCGAACCGTTCGACCCACCTCACCAGCGGCGAGAAGGGATTGAACCTGCGGCGTGCCGCTTCGCCGTCGAGGCGGTGCTTCACTCCCACTCCGGGGCCACCTGCTCCAAACCGGGATTGATCGTCAGCGCGCAGTACTGCCAGGCACGCGACTTGACGTACTGCACGCCAGCGCGGT
>JBOHEL010000324.1:0-5948 GCA_050700995.1 Sciscionella sp.
GCGTAGAACCGCGCCACATCGGCCGGGTCCGAGGCCGCCCAGTACGAGTTGGGTTTCTTGTCAAGCTTCACCATGGTTCCGGCGTCGACCAGCAGGCTGGTCAGCCGTTCCCACTCGGCGTCGGAACCATCGACCCACACCACCTTGTCGGGGATGGTCAGTTCGGCGACCTCTCGCACCCATGCCACTAGCTCGGGGTGGGCTGTCGGCGCACTGTCGAGCCCGGGAACGGTTCTAGACACTGCCGTCATCGCGCTTCGCTCCTGACTGGAGGTAGCAACCTGGGCTCACACGATCGTGCGAGCCCAGGAATCACCGTCCTGAAGAAAGGCGACGTCCCGCCCGCCGTTGGACGGACGCCGAAGGGTTCAAGGGATACACCGAGGCTAACCGGAAGAAGGGCGGGTAGCCGAGTCCCCAGCTGTCGAATCTCTCACAAGAACGATCAGGGAATCGATTCAGACCAATTCGGCCTACGACGTTCGGGCGACAGCTGCGGGGTACCGGATGCTCCCGGGCGAAGGGCGACGCCGCGAACCACGAATGGCGGGGCGGCGAACTTCGAGCGATGTGTCTAGTTCTGGCTAATCCACTGTCCGGTCGAGGGGTCGATCCGAACTACGCCCTCACCGAACGCGGAACCGACCACCTGCCCCCAGAGCTGATCGCCTGCCGGGTCCTTCGCGGCGCCGCCACCCGCCGTGGACCACTCGCCAGGACCGGTGTGCTCCACGGTCTCGGTGTGGCCGTCGGAGCCGATCACCGTCGCGACATCGGCCTTGCCGTCATGATCGTTGTCGGTGAACAACACGGTGTCGCCACCGTCATGCACGATCGCCGTGTCGTTCTGGCCGTCACCGTCGGAGTCCACGGTCGCGGCGCCGGCGTCGACCTCGCCGTGATCGGTGTCCACGTGAATCTCCTCCGAAGTGCCGCTTGCCTGGTCAGCCGCTGGGTCGGAACCGGGATCGGAGGTCGGGGTCTCGCCGATCCATGAACCGGTATGCGGATCCAACCTCGCCTCGCTGATCACCTGACCCGAGTGGTCGTAGCCGATCGCCATATCGGCCACGCCGTCGTGGTCGGAGTCGACATAGAGCAGTTCCCCGCCGTCAGGGGTGGCTGTCTGCGCGCCGTCGAGGACACCATCGTGGTCGTAGTCGACGGTCTCGTTCGCGGTGTACTCCTGGCCGTCGACCTCAACGCTGATATCGGTCTCGGCGGCACCACCGTCGTCGATGTACACGCCAACTCCTCGCTCACGCTAACCGTGTCCTCGGTCACTGCCTATGACTCACGTTAGGCCCGATCGGTTCCCTTGACCAGGAGGCCGCTACCCACGGACCTTGCGGATGCCGTCCAGCAGGTCGGCCACCTTCGTCAAACCCGACGTCACCTCGCCGATCCGCTGAGTGACCTCGGCCAGCTGGGCCGACCGCTCACCGGCCCGCAATTTCATCGCCACGTCGACAGTTTTCAGCTCCCCCTCGATCGCCTCGATCCGCCTGCCGAGCGCCTCGTCAAGCGCCAGCGAAAGCTGCTGCTCCGCCGAGATGAGCTGCTCGGATACCGCCTGATCGATGGTGGCACGGGCATCGGCGATGGACTCGGTCAGCCACTGCTTCATATGTTGCTTCTCGGCAGTGTGCTTGCGGGTGCGCGCCATCCACCAGCCCGCGCCGAGCCCGACCACGATCGTCGGAACCAGCACCAGCGGGTTGATCAGCCCGCCCACCACGACCCCCGCGAACGGCAGCGAGGCGATCCTGGCGGCACCGAAGCCGCCGGACATACCCATGAACACCAGCAGCTTGTCCTCGGGGGTCGGGCTGCGACGCTCCGGCGGCCGCAACACCACAGGCTGCCGGGCGCCGCGCGCCACCTGCGCGCGCAGCATTCGCACCTCCTCGGGAGAGAACAGCTCGGCGAGCACGGACTCGGTCAGCTGCGAGAGCCTGCCTGCCAGGCGCTCGCTGATGCGGCCGGAGACCAGGTGCAGCGCGGCGTCCACCTCACCAGGCAGGTTGGGCAGTCGCGTCCTGTCGGCGGCGTCGATCGCCTGGCGGAACCATGACTGCATGTCACGAACCTGCCTGGCCACCTCGTGGTTGCTCTCCACCCGCGCCCGCTGCACGTCGCCGCGCAGTTTGACCTGCCAGCCCCTTGTCGAGGACCGGCGCTCGGTCGTCAGCTCGTCGCGGCGGGCCCGCAGCGCGGCGACCTCATCCTGCCCGGTCAGCAACACTCGCCGCCGCACGGTGAGCCGCACATGCAGTTCGCCGAGTGCGCTCGACAACGCGCGCAACGCGTTCGCCTCAGCCAGCATCGCCGAGCGGCCCGCGACCAGTTCCTGCAACCTCACCTGCACCCGAGGCACACCGGAGCGCTCCCGCAACATCGCCGCCGCGTCCGGGGTCGGAGCCGCCGCTGCCATCTCGAACATGCGCGCGGACGCTGCGAGGAACTCGGCCCCCGAGAACCGCGGTGCATGCTCGGCCAGCAAGGCCCGGTCCGCCTCCAGTACCTGCCGCCAGCCGCGGTAGGCGTCGATCTTCGCCAGCGCGAACACCACGGTCTCGACGCGCTCGCTGACATCGTGCAGGAACTCCAGCTCGGTGGCGGTGAACGGGGCGGCAGCATCCACCACGAACAGCAGTGCCCTAGCCTGCGCCGATGCCTCCCTCGCCAGCTCACCGTGCATCGAGTCAAGGCCGCCGACGCCTGGCGTGTCGACAATCCGCAGGCGCCGCAGCAGCGGGATCGGTGCGTCCACCTCCACATATCGCGGCGGGAGCTGCCCCTCCGGGAGATCGCGAGTGGCCGAGACCCACCTGACCAGCTCACCGGCGTCGAATCGCACCGGCTCGTGACGGCCCGGATAACAGGCGCGGCCGATCAGTTCCTCGCCGTAGCCGAACACCAGGTAGGTCGCGGTGGCGACATCGGCGTCGACCGGCGAGAGGCCTCGGCGTGCCAGCAGCGCGTTGACCAGCGAGCTCTTACCTCGGTTGGTCTCCCCGACGACCACAACGGCTGGGATCTCGGCGCGATCGACCCGCACCTGCTCCACCCACCGGGCGGCCTCCGGGTTCATCTCAGCCAGCAACGTCACCAGCCGCTGCCTCGTCTGCCGCACCGCGTCCGGCAGCGCCACCCCGCTCTGGCTCATCGTCCCCCTCCAGATCCGACAAGTAACCGGCGTTTCGTCGACGCCTCGCCTGATTCCCGTATCCGCCACGGCCAGCTCACGACGCGTCCCGCAGGCCCCGCCAGATCAGGAAATAGGCACGGTGCACCACCTGCGCCACCCTGCTCTGAGCCGGGGTCGCGCCGAAACTCGCGAAGGAACGCCACCACCCTGCGCGTTCCAGCGCGTGGCAGGCAAGCTCCGCGACCGGCCTTCCAGGCAAGCCGAGCTGCTCCGCGATCCTCGCGTTGCTGCCCACCCGCAGCACCTCGTCCGCCAGGTCCTCGGGCATGTCCACCGCTTGCGACGTCACCAGCGTCAGCGCTTCGAGCAACCGCAGTTGGTGTGCCTGCGGACTGGCGAGCAGCACCTCGATGCCGTCGTGCACCCGCTGTCTCTCACCGGGATCACCGGAAGCGTGCGCGAGAGCGGTGACAGAGGCGAGCGCGGCAGCAGCCTTGATGCCGTCCGCGCGCGCCCGGAACACCGAGTCCAGCCGGGCGCGAACGTCCGCCAGCCCGGATGCCTCGAACAGCATCCGCCGCACCGCCCCGGCCGTCATCCCAGGCTCGGCGCGCAGCGCCTGGACCGCGACTGCGATACCGTGCAGGTCAAGCAGCTCCAGCAGCCGGTGCCGCACGCCCTCGGGCACCTCACACTCCCAGCTCGCGAAGATGTCGGTAGCGGCCATCATCATCTGCCAGCCGGCCTCATCCACTTCGGCCAGCTTGCGCAGCGCGTCGGCGTCGTGTGAGGTGAACGCGCCCGCCTTCGCGGACTCCGCGAGCAGCCCGATCACCGGCAGCACGTCGGCCACCGTCGGCCGCAGCAATCGCGCCTGCCTGGCCGCGAGCAGCCTGGCCGCCCGCCACAGGTCGCCGTCGGCACCGTCGACCGACTCCGGCGCGATGGTGTCCGCCTTGTTCAGCACCGCGATCACGTTCACCGGCCCCGACTCCCGACCAGCGGTGGCGGCGGTGAATGCGGCCAACGCGTCGGTGTCATCAGCGCGCACGCCCTGGGTGAGGACGTAGAGCACCGCCTCGGCACCGGCCACCGCACTCATCGAGGTCGCATCCAGCCGATTGTTCGTCGCGGCATCCGGCTCGCCCGAGTTGAGCAGTTGCCGGGTGCGGGCCACCGACGCGGTATCCGCCGACCCGAGCCCAGGGGTGTCGATCACGGTCAGATCGGAGAGCACCGCATTGGTCAGGTAGGCCTCCAGGTGGGAGACCTTGGCCAGATCCACTCCCAGCTCAGCCGGGATCATGCCGTCCGCATCGAAAGCCAGCACTCGCTTGCCGCCGTCGCGGAACACCAACTCCACCCGATCGACGTTGCCATACTGGAACCTGGTGACCAGCCTGGTGCACTCCCCGACGGCGGTGGGTGCGACGCGGCGCCCGATCAGCGCGTTGACCAGCGTGGACTTTCCCGACTTGATGCGCCCCGCGACGGCGACCTGCAATGGGGCGGACAACCGTTGCCGCACCTCGCGGAATCCGGCCGCGGTGCGTGCCGACACCTGCGGCGTCATGCGCTCACACAGAGTGGCAACCGCTGCCGACAACGGGCCCGCCACACGCTGCTGATCCACGGGAAGTGATCGTGCCACGAACAAGGCGGTGGTGTAGAGCCATGCACGATCCGGACACGCAGCGCATACGTCACAACGTGGCCATCCACAAGTCGCACGGCGGGTACAACCTCGGGCGGACGCGAGCAAGGCCTGCGCTTCGTAAGCTGTCGGGGTGCGGCGACTGAGCCTGTGGTTGCGAGCGCACCCCATCGTCGGGGACAGCGCTGTCGCGTTGCTGGTCGCCATCTTCAGCATCGCGTTGCTCTTGACCAGATGGGGCGGCGCACCACTTGTGGCAAGGCTGCTGGTGTACCTGCTGATGGTGGCACCACTGGCGGTACGCAGGAGGTACCCGGTCGCGAGTGCCTACCTTGTGCTGATCGGCGGGGCCGTCCAACTGGTGTTCTTCATGGGCAGCGGACCAGCGCCGACCGGAGTCTTCAGCCCGACCGATGTCGCCCTCGGCATCATGATGTACACGCTGGCGGTATCCGGCTCACGGCGCAGCGTGCTGCTCTACACACTGTGGCTGGCAGTGGGCATCGGACTGTGGGCGGTGGGGCGAGTAGGTCAGCCCGGTGCCTTGCCGATGGCCGCCATCGCCGCGGTGACCCTGGCGCTGTGCTGGGCGATCGGCGCCTTCGCCGGTGCCAGGCGGGCCTACCACACGGAGGTTGAGCAGCGGCTGAAACTGCTGGAGACCGAACGTGACCAGCAGGCGCGGATCGCGGTCGCCGAGGAGCGCACCCGGATCGCGCGCGAGTTGCACGATGTCGTGGCGCATGCTGTGAGCGCGATCGTGGTGCAGGCCGACGGTGCCGGATACGCGATTCATTCCCATCCCGAGCTGGCGGAACGGGCGGTGCGCACGATCTCGGCCACCGGACGTGAGGCGCTGGCGGAACTGCGGCGCCTGCTCGGGGTGTTGCGCGAGGACGATGAGGAAACCGATCAGCGTGCCCCACAGCCGGGTATCGGCGGGTTGGCTGAGCTGGCCGAAAGGGTGAACTCCTTCGGCATGCGGGTGCGCCTGCGTATGACCGGCGACCTGCGCCAGCTGCCCGCGGGGATCGGGCTCGGCGTGTACCGGATCGTGCAGGAAGCACTGACCAACACCTTCAAACATGCCGGTGCCGGCGCCGCCGCCGATGTCGCCGTGAACCGCGACGGCGACACCGTCAC
>JBOHEL010000325.1:0-5936 GCA_050700995.1 Sciscionella sp.
CGCTGTTCCTCGAACGGGAAATTCTTCAGCACGTCCATGGCCGTGATCAGGTGACCGAGCCCGAGTTGGACCTGGGGTCCGGCGGCCAGCGAGGGCGGCGCACCCATCTCCTCGCTCACCGCCTCGGCGAGATCACCTGCGCGCTTCTGGTATTCGGCGAGGATCGCCTGCAATAGGTCCAGGCGCTGTTCGCGGCTGCTTTGCGACCAACTGGCGAACGCCCGTCGCGCCGCCCTCACTGCCATGTCGACGTCGGCCGCAGAACCGAGTGAGATCTTGCCGCAGACCTGTTCAGTGGCTGGGTTTTCCACGTCAAAGGAGTTGGACCGCACCGGGTCGACCCATTGGCCGTCGATGTAGAACTTCAGGTATTCGCGCATGAACCATCCTCCTATGTTGAGCTTTATTGGGTGCCTTCGGCGTACCAAGTGCGGAATTCGCCGTAGTTCGGCATCTCCTCCGAGTTGGCCTTCGGGTCGATGCAGACGTGCACGACGGCGGTCCGCCCGCTGGCGTATGCCCGCGTGATCGCCGGGCCGATCTCCTGGTCTTTCTCGACGTATTCGCCGTGGCAGCCCAGGCCCTCGGCGATCTTGTCGAAGCGCACGTTCTTGCTCCAGTGCACACCGGGTTGCGCTGACGGCTGCTCGAAAGTGCGCTTGTAGACGCCGACTTCGAGGCCCCATTGGTGGTCGACTCCCACAACGCACACCAGCGGAAGTTTCTGACGCGCGGCGGTCTCGAGTTCGGCGATGTGGAACAGGAATGACGAGTCACTGGTCAGCAGCATGACCGGTCGCTGGCCGCCGTCAGCCACCGAAGCGCCGACCGCGTAAGGCAGCCCTGTGCCGAGGTGGCCGAAGTTCTGGTTCCAGATGACGTCGTGCGGCTTGGCTTGCGAATAGGTCCAACCGAAGATGACAGTCGCCCCGCCGTCGCGCACCATGATGCCGTCGGCCGGGAAGGCTTCGGTCGCCTCGACCACAAAGCGCGCGGGATGAATGGGCGACTTACCGCTGGGCGCGGTCTCGGCCAACTCGGCCAGCTGGTCGGCATCCTGGGTGATCCAGCGCTCGAGATGGTCGGAGGGCTGCCTCGGACTTTCTCTGAGTGCCTCCACCAGCTGCGGCACGACACCGCGCAGGTCGCCCACAAGCGCCACGTCGACCGGTCGGTTCACGCCGATCGCCATCGGGTCTTGCTCGACGTAGATCCATTTGCGGATCGTGTCGTTCTGCGCCCAGTGGCGGGTCTTGCCGTAGTGGACCGGCTCGCCGAGCTCGGTGCCCAGCGCGACGCAGAGGTCCGACGCGACCACCGCCTCGACCGCCGCAGTCGAAAACCCATACGGGAAGGTGCGATCCTCAAGCCCCGGTATGAACGAGGTGCCGCCTGACGTCTGGATCACCGGACAAGCCATCAGATCGGCGAGCGCCTTCACCGGTTCTGCAGTGCGCGACGTGTGCACGGCGTGGCCGACCAACAGGATCGGACTCTTAGCCGCGTGGATCAGCCTCGCCGACTCGGCGACCTCCCGTGCACCCGCAGTCTGATTGACGAGGCGATATGCGTTGGGCGGCAACAGGCCTGGCACGTCCAGCTCTTCGAGCAGCACATGCGACGGGTAGTCGATGTACGCCGGGCCGGGCGTGCCGGACATTGCGCGGCGAATCGCTTCGTGCACGATCTCGTCGGTCTGGTCGGCGTATTCGATCGATGCGCTGTACTTCACCGACGACGCGAAAAGGCTTTCCTGCCGGACGAACTGAATCCGACCGCGACGCACTCGCCGCTCGGTGATACGTGCTCGCTGCCCACCAAGGAAGATCACCGGCGAGTTTTCGACCTTGGCGCACATCATCGCCCCAGCAAGGTTGGCTACACCCGGCCCCAGCGTGCCGATACACAGGCCGGGCTTGCCCGTCATCCGCGACACCGCCTCCGCCATGAAGCCGCCGCTTTCCTCGTGATGAGGCGAAACCACCGTCCAACCGCGCGTTTCGGCTTCGAGGAACATGTGCACGAAGTTCGGGTCCGGGATACCAAACAGCGTATTGACACCCTCGGCCTCAAACAGGTCCAGAATGCGCTTGTAGACGGGTACACCCATGGTCAGAACTCCCTTATTCGTGATCGATACCGTAGAGCGAGGTGTCGTCGGTGGGTCGCGGGCGACCCTCGGTGAACCCTCCAGAAAGTGCGGGGCACATCGTCTTTCACCAGCGCGCGCAGCTCTGTGCGAAGCCACGCAGCCACTTGCCCCATTTCGAAGTCCACGCGCCCCCTATCCCGAGCCCAACCCGGGTTGCACGTCGACAGTCAGGCCCAGTTCGTCGAGTACCTCGGCGGTGTCGGCGCCCAGCTCCGGAGCCGGCCCCGCGACGCGACCCGGTGTCCGAGAAAACCAGGTGGGCACGCCCGGGAAGCGCACCAGGCCGTGCGGGGTGTCCACGGTCTCGAACATGCCGACCGCGTTCAGATGGGGGTTGTCGAACAGCGCACCGGGTGTGTTCAGCGGCGCGGCCGGTATCTCCAGTTCGCGGAACAGCGCCAGCCACTCCTCGGTCGTGCGCTCCTTCATCGTCTCGGCCACCAGCCCGTAGACGGTGTCGATCTGGCGTGCCCGCTGTTCGAGCGTGGAATACAGCTTCCCAGCCCACGGCGGCCGCACCGTGTCGATGAACGCGTGCCAGTGCTTGTCGGTGTAGATGAGCGCGGCGATGTAGCCATCGCTGGTGCGATAAGGCTGGCGGTTAGGTGCCAGCGCACGCGGATAGCCGGCTGGGCCGAGGGGAGGGTCGAACATGGCGCCGTTGGCGTGTTCGACCAGGATGAACGAGGCCATCGTTTCGAACATGGCGATCTCGACCTCTTGGCCCTCGCCGGTGCGTTCGCGGTGAAACAGCGCCATCATCGTGGCATAGAGCGCGGCCAGGCCGGCGACCTTGTCGGCCAAGATGGTTCCAACGTAGCCGGCCTCGCCGGTCAGTTGCTGTTGCACCGCCGGCAGCCCGCATTCTGCCTGAATCGTGTCGTCGTAGGCGGGCCGGTCCCGGTCGGGTCCGCGCCGGCCATATCCATAGCAGTTGGTGTAGACGATCGCGGGGTTGATTGCGGCGACGTCGTCGTAGCCGAAGCCGAGTTTGGCGATCGCCTTGGCGCGCATCGAGTGGATGAACACGTCCGCGGTCTGGATGAGCGCGCGCAGCGCGGTCGTCCCGGCGTTGGTCTGCAGGTCCAGCACGACGCTGCGCTTGCCTCGGTTGACGTTGACGAACACGCCGCTCATCCCCGGCGCCGGGCCGACCGAGATGTAGCGGGTGGTGTCGCCCTCGGCAGGCTCGACTTTGATCACGTCGGCGCCCATATCGGCCATGATCTGCGTGCAGTACGGTCCCATCACCATTGCGGTGAGGTCGATCACGCGCACACCGGCCAGCGGGCCCGCCCCCGTCGGCCTAGGCATGAACTGCTCCTTGATCGTTTGCGCCCTCCGCGAGTCCGAAGCTGTAGCGGATGTGCTCGGCGTGGCCGTTGGGCACGACCGGAAAAATCACCGGTGCGGCCACATCACGAATCTCATTGAGCTGCTCACCGACCTCCTCGAGCGTCCACGACGACCGGTACACGCCCGGGCTTTCGGCCGTGACCGCCCGCGCCACTCGACCCGCGAGCGCGATCAGCACTTCCCCGCTCACCGAACACGATTCGTGTGCGAGCCAGCCCACGACGGGCGCCACCAGCTCGGGGCCCCAGGGTGGGTAGTCCGCCGTGTCAATGCCGGCGGCCATTCTCGTTTCGGCACCCGGGACGATCACGTTGCATTTCACGTCGTCGGCGGCGCCTTCGAGCGCCGCGACGTTGCTCAACCCGATCACGCCGGCCTTCGCGGCCGCGTAGTTGGCTACACCATGGTTTCCGTACAGGCCGCCGATCGACGACGTCAGCACGATACGGCCATATCCTGCGTCGCACATGACCGGAAACGCTGGCCGCACAACGTGGAACGCGCCCCGCAGATGAACGTCGAGCACGGCGTCAAAGTCCTCATAGCTCATCTCCTTCAACGAGCCACGACGGACATTGCCGGCGTTGTGGATCACGATGTCGAGACGGCCGTAGTTCTCCAACGCGGTCTGGATGGTCGCCTCGCCGCCTTTGGGTGTGGCGACCGACGCGGTGCACGCGACGGCTTCTCCCCCCGCCGCCGTGATCTCACTCACCACCTGTTCGGCCGGACCGGCGTCCACACCATCGCCGGCGAGGCTGCCGCCGGGGTCGTTGACGACGACCTTCGCTCCGCGCGAGGCCAACAGCCGCGCGTACACGCAGCCCAATCCGCGCCCAGCACCGGTTACGACGGCGACACGGTCGTCGAATCTCATCTCGGGCGTGCGGATTTCGCTCAAGTGAGGACCAGGCCTTCCAGCTCGCCCTTCTCGCGCCAGCCTCGCAGCAGGTCACCGAAGGCGTAGAAGCCGGGCCCGTAGGGCTCGCCCAGGTGCGAGCGGATCCCTTCGCCACCGCCGCCGCCTTCGTTGTTGTAATAGCCCGGCGTGCACTGGGCGTCGAACGCCGAGTTGTCGACTGCGGTCTCGCGGATCGTCCTGCACCACTCGTCCTGAGCCTCCTTGCTGGGCTCCACGGTGGTGGCCCCCCGGGCCAGCGCCTCGGCGATGATGTAGGCGATGTGCTCGCCCTGCATCTCGTAATTGGCGGCGATGTTCGCCGAAATGCCAACCTGCGTGAAGCCAGTGTAGAACTGGTTCGGGAACCCGCGGCTGGTCATGCCGTGCAACGTCTTGTATCCGTCGCGCCAATAGTCGAAGAGCGACAGCCCGTCGCGGCCTTCGATCGCCTCTATCGAGTAGCGGCGGCTGATCTCGGTGGTGATCTCGAAGCCACTAGCGTAGATGATGCAGTCGACTTCGTACTCAATACCGTTGGCAACAAGTCCTTTCTCCGTGGCTCGCTCGACACCCTTGGAGGCCGACACGTCGACCAGCGTGACGTTGGGCCGGTTGAACGTGGCCAGATACTCGTCGTTGGAGCAGGGCCGCTTGCACAGGAACCGGTAGTACGGCTTGAGCGCCTCCGCGGTCTCCTGGTCTTCGACGATGGCCTCGACGCGGCGTCGCAGCCCCTCCATCACCTTGTAGTCCTCTTCCTCTCGGATCGCCACGAACTGCTCCGGGGTCATCGACGTGGGATCGTCCAGGGCCTGCACCCGTGCCGCGGTGTTGCGGCCGAGCTCGGTCCAGAAGTCGCACACCAGATCCGGCTGACCCAGCGCCATGCCCTCGAACGTCCACGCATGGAAGTTGCGCTGCCGCTCCTTCTGCCAGCCCGGCTTCAGCGTCTTCACCCACTCCGGGTCGGTCGGCGCGTTGTTGCGCTCGTCGACAGTGGACGGGGTGCGCTGAAACACATACAGGTGCTTGGCGTAGTGGCCCAGGAACGGCACGATCTGGATACCCGTAGCGCCGGTGCCGATCACCGCGACCCGCTTGCCGGCCAGCTTGTCCAATCCTCCGGTGGTGTCGCCGCCGGTGTAGGAGTAGTCCCACCGCGCCGTGTGGAAGCTGCGCCCCTTGAACTCGTTAACGCCGGGTATCCCCGGCAGCTTCGGCCGGTGGAACGGACCCGACGCCATGACGACGAATCGGGCGCGAATGTCGTCGCCGCGGTTGGTACTGATCCCCCAGCGCTTGATCGCCTCGTCCCAGCGCAGATCGCGGACCTGGGTAGAGAAGATCGCCGAGTCGTAGAGACCGAAATGCTTTCCGATCCGCCGGCAATGCTCGTAGATCTCGGCGCCGTCGGCGAACTTCTTCGACGGCATGAAGTCAAGCTCTTCCAACATCGGGATGTAGCAATAGGATTCGTTATCGCACTGGATGCCGGGGAAACGGTTCCAATACCAGACACCCCCGAAG
>JBOHEL010000326.1:0-5935 GCA_050700995.1 Sciscionella sp.
TCGGTGTACTTCTCGTCGTCTACCGATTGCCGCGCCATCAGATCGTCCAGGTTGTCAACCTGCTCGGTGTCCACCACGAAGTACGCCGTCTCCACCCGGTTGAGGTGCAGCGTCGCGCGCAGCACGATCCCGGTAAGACCCATTCCGCCAAGCGTGGCCCAGAACAGTTCGGATTCCGGCCCGTCCGGAGTCAGCTCGTGGACCTCACCATCAGCGGTGAGCAGGTCGAGAGAGAGCACGTGATTGCCGAAGCTGCCCTCGACGTGATGCGCCTTGCCGTGGATATCCGACCCGATCGCGCCGCCAACGGTGACCTGCCGGGTGCCAGGCAGCACCGGAAGCCACAACCCGTATGGCAGCAGCCTGCGCATCAGGGTGTCGAGGCTGACGCCGGCATCGGCATCCACGGTCGCGCTGTCCACATCGATCCGGTGGATCCGGTCCAGCCCTGTCATGGCGACCACCAGGCCACCAGCGTTCTGCGCCGGGTCACCATAGGAACGCCCGAGACCGCGGGCGATCACCCCGCGCTCCCCCGCCTGGCTCACCAGCTTGGCGAGCTCGGCCACGCCAGTGGCGTTGTGCACCCGCGCCATCGTCGGCGCGGTCCGCCCCCAACCACTCAGCGGCCGCCGCTCATCTTCCGTCGCAGTCATCGTGGCCACCCTAGCGAGGCACCGCTCGCGCGCGGTCATCGCCTCGGCGAGGCTTTCGTCCCCTCAGCAGTTACCGACGACGGCAGGGTGAGCTATCCCGGATCGACTACGCGGTATTCCCATCGGCCTTCGGATGTGCGGCCCAGCCGGTAGTGAGTCTCGATCTTCGGCCCAGCGTGCAGGAAGACATGGGTCACCTGTCGACCGGCTGCCACGTCGGCGTCCGGCAACGGCGCATCCCGACCGTCCAGCGGGCCGCCGAAGAAGCGGGCTGTCGTTCCCGTCGCCACCTCGTCCGAATGCACAGTCAACACCGCCCGTCCTTCACCTCGGTCATGCTGCCGTCCAGCCTGACACGGCCACTCGGCCGCCGCCAGCCTGCATCCGTTTCCAGGGACTATTACAGACGGTCACCAGATCTGGTATAGGCCCCGCCAAATTCACCCGATCAGGTGCAGTTGCATGGTGAAACGTATCGACCGTATCGCCCGACTGTGCTAACGGAGGTGTGATCACTACACTCACCGCAGCTAGCCGCCCACCGACGGGCTACGCAGGCCCAGCGTGAGCCGCGCGCAGCGACAGACGCGTGACTGAAACCCCATGACGCAGAACCACAACGAACCACCGCCAGCATCGCCCGGCAGCGCTGCCCCGGACGATGCTCCGTTGCGCGCGTTCGCTGCCCGTTGGGCCACCGAGGCGCTCCGAACCAGCCATGTGCCGCTCTCCCGGCAGGACACCGTCGAGCTCATGCTCGACATCGCGTACTCGATGGCTGCCGCCGTGACGACCGATGAGCCAACCTTCACCACGAACAGCGCGCTGCACGCGGCTACCCGGCTCATCGGCGCACACTTCACCGGGGCCGAGGCGCTTGGCTGTTCGGTGCGGCTACTGACCACGGATCTGCTTGGCTGCGCTGGACTTCCCGATACCAAGAGCGGCAGGGACAGAGTCGGCAGGCTCTGCGAACGGCTGGCCGTCGAATACACCGAGGCGCTGCGGGAGCGGCTGCTCGCCGAGCAAGAGATGATCACGCTGGCGGTGTTCGCAGCCGAGCGCTCCAGGTCTGACACCGAGGCGAGGCTGACGGCGATGTTCAACGCATCCGCCATGGGCATCGGCATCGCAGACCTGTCACTGCGAGTCGTCGAAACCAACCCAGCGCTGGAAGCGATCCTCGGCTACTCTTCTGCCGCGCTACGCGGGCGAGGCGTCTACGACTTCATCGATCCGTTGGACCGGCCGCGACTGCGGGCACTTTTCGCCGACCTCATCCGTGGCGACATCGACAAGTTCACCGACGACTCACGGTGGCTCCACAGCGACGGCGAGCCGGTGTGGATCCACCTCACCGTCTCCCTCGTGCGCGATTCCCGCGGTGCGCCCGACTACCCGGTCGCGATGCTCGAGAATGCGTCCGAGGAGAACCTGCTGCGAAGGCAACTGCATCACCAGGTGATCCACGATGACCTCACCGGGCTCGCCAATTCGTCGAAATTCAATACCCGCCTTGAATCGTTGCTTGCGAGTGCCGAGCAGGGCGATCGGTTGGCCTTGTGCTACCTGGACCTCGACGGTTTCAAGGTCATCAACGACGGGGTCGGCAAGGACGCAGGCGACTCGATGCTCCGGCATGTCGCGGGCACGCTGGAAAATGTTTTCAACCCGGTGGATGGGCTGGTCGCGAGGATGGCAGGCGACGGCTTCGCGGTGCTGATCTCGAACCCGTCCTCCCCTACCGCGGTAACCGCCCTTGTCGAGGAGGCGTTGACACGGCTCGGGGAACCGGTGTATTTCGAGGAAAAGGGCGTCGCGGTGTCCGCAAGCGTCGGGATCGTCGAGCATGCCGCTACCGACACCTCGGCCAACTACCTTGTCACCGCGGCCGAGATCACCACGCACCGTGCCAAGCTCCACGGGAAGGCGCAGTGGATGCTGTTCGAGCCGGGCCTCGACGAGCTCGACAGGCGGCGGTTCCAACTCGCCGCCGTAATGCCAGGGGCGTTGGAGAACGGCGAGTTCGTCATCCGCTACCAGCCGGTGATACGGCTGGCGGACCGATCCGTGACCAGCGTGCGATCGCTGCTGCGCTGGCAACATCCCGAATTCGGCACGCTCGGGCCCGATTCCTTCGCCGAGATGGCCGAGGAAACCGGGTTGATCGTCCCGCTCGGCAGGTGGGTGCTGCAGGAGGTGTGCCAGCAGGCCGCGGCATGGCGGCAGGTGCTCGGCCCGGCCACTCCCACGGTGACCATCGCGATGTCAGCGCGCAACGCAAACGACCAGTACCTCGTCCGCGACGCCAAAAACGCGTTACGGGACCACGGTCTCGACCCGTCCGCGCTGGCCGTCGTGATGCCGGCATCGGTGTTGTCGGACCCGGACGGTGATGCCGCCGAGTCGCTGACCGTGCTAGCCGACCTTGGCATCATGGCGACCGCCGCGGGCTTCGGCGGCGGCAACACGAACCTTGTCGATCTGCGGCAGCTCCCGCTGCAAGGGGTTTCGGTGAGTGGCGCGGTTTCCGCCGCGCTCGCTGAGCCGGATGCGCGGCACTCCACCTTCGAGCGGGCGATCACAGACCTGGTCTCGCTGGCCCACGGCATGGGGTTGGACGTGGCGGCAGGAGGCATCGACAGCACCGACGTTCTCCATCGCATGAGCGCGCTGCACGTGGACCTCGGGTTCGGCGACGCACTCGCGGTCGACGGCACCGCCTACGATATCGAGCAGCTGCTCGGCGGTGGAACGAACCACTGACGCCGCGGCCGCGCGCTGTGTGCTCTGTGACCGATTGCGTAAATACCGTCAGCGAGCAATGGTTGCCCTCGAATGATCTAGTCTGGCCAGATGTCCGAGGCTGCATCCGCTGCGCATCCCGCCGAATGGGAGCACGCCCGCAGAATCACCGATGTCGTGACCCGGCTCCGGCGTGCGCTACGCACCAGCATTCGCTCGGAATACCCGTGGGAATCCCGCCCGATGGCGCAGGTCGAGGTGTTGATGGCGCTCGCGGAACATTCCGGCGCGCCAGTCGGCAAGCTCGCCGAACTGCTGCGGCTGCGGCCCAATACCATCAGCGGTCTCGTGCAGCAACTGGTCGACGCGGGCCTCGCCGAACGCCGGAAGGATCCGGAGGACCGTAGGGTGGCACTGGTCGAGCTCACCGTCGAAGGCCGCCGCGAGCTGCACGACTGGCAACGCGCACACGAGCAGCGTATGAGCGCCGCGCTTGATCGCCTGCCGCCGAGGGACAGGGCCGCCGTTATCGCGGCGCTGCCCGCGCTGGACCAGCTCATCGATCACCTGATCGCGACCAGCAGTGACACCACCCGCTGATCGCCAAGCAGAAGGGAACCAACGTGAATGTCGGAGATTCGGTCGCCGATTTCGAGTTGACCGACGAGCAGGACAACACCCGTAGGTTGTCGGAGTTCCTCTCCGAAGGCCCGGTCGTGTTGTTTTTCTACCCTGCGGCGATGACCTCGGGTTGTACCGCGGAGAGCTGCCACTTCCGAGATCTGGCAGCCGAGTTCGCCGAGGTCGGCGCGCAGCGACTCGGGATAAGCCCAGACACGGTGAGCAAGCAGCGTCAGTTCTCGACCACGCACTCGTTCGACTTCCCGCTGCTCTCCGACCCCGACGGCACGGTCGCCAGGCAGTTCGGGGTCCGGCGCAGGTTCGGCCCGCTGCTGACCAAGCGTAAGACCTTCGTCATCGGCACCAACAGCAACGTCATGGCGGTGATCTCCTCCGAGTTGCGGATGGCAACACACGCCGATGGCGCGCTGGAGTTCCTGCGCGCAGCCGCCCAGTAGAGAAGAAAAATTGCGTCAATTTCCCCCCACTCACGCAACGATGTCCCGCAGAAGGGGAAGCGCCCCGCTTTTTCCCTGAACGGCGTTACTAAGGAGATCACAAGTAAGTCGACGCCGATCATGGCTCTACCAGCGGTGTTGACTTACTTTTGGTCGGATTGGTATCTACCGGCACAGTAACTCGGTGGCAGCTGCGATGCAGTCAGTGGTTGGTGACCAGGCTGGCCGGTAGCGCCTGGTCGTGGTTGAGGTCGTGGAACATCTGCTGCGACTGCGACTGATCCCATAGCAGGTCGCTGCCGCCGTGGTGCCCGCTGATTGGCACACCGGTGGTGACAACGCCGCCGCTGGAGATGCCGCGCACGTCCCACGCCATACCGATCAGGTTTTGCAGGTGATCGCCATTGGCAACGGTGAGGGCCTTCGGCAGGTCGAGAAGCAAGGGGACAGCCTTGAACGGGTTCAGCATCACGCCAGGGCTGGCGATCTTGTTCGCCAGCGTGCCGATGAACTCGCGCTGGTGCTCGGTGCGCGCGTAGTCACCCGCAGCGAAGGCATGCCTGCTTCGCACATAGCTCAGCGCGGTAGGCCCGTTCATGTCCTGGCATCCGGCAGGCAGGTTGAGACCCGCGTAGGGGTCCTTGACCGGTTGCTTGAGGCACATGTTCACGCCGCCGACGTCGTCAACCACGCTGGCGAATCCGCCGAACCCGATCTCCGCGTAGTGATCGATGCGCAGGCCTGTCGCCTGCTCGACGGTCTCGGTGAGCAACTGCGGGCCACCATAGGAGAACGCGGAATTGATTTTTCCCTTGCCATGTCCCGGAATGCTGACATAGGAGTCCCGCAGCAGGCTGACCAGCGTCGGCTTGGTGCTGTTGTCAGGTAGATGCAGCAGCATGATGCTGTCCGTGCGCTGCCCGCCCGCGGCCGCCGCGTTCCCGGTGTGCAGCTTCGCGGCCTGCGCCGCGGTCAGCCCCTGACGCGAGTCCGATCCAACGATGAGCCAGTTCGTGCCCGCACCCTGTGCGGGCCTGCCGGAATAGTCACCGAGCGCGGAAACCCGGTTCAACGAAAAGTCCACGTAGAGCCACAACCCGGCAAGCAGTAGCACGATCACCAGCACGATCACGCCGAATATCCGGCCACCGCGCCGCTTCTTGCGCCGTGGCCGTGCGGGCGGGCGAGGCCTGTTACCCGCCGGAGGACGCTGCGGTGACCGCGCCTGCGCACCCGGCTGCCCTACGCCCTGGCGGGGGTTCACCGGCGGGCGATGCTGCTGCATGTAGCGGCCGTCACCGCCCCAGTCGCCGCCCATCAGCGAGTGTCGTCCCGTGTCACGCCGTTCAACCGTGCTCCATGTTCGTTGCCCATACCGTTATGACGTACCACCCCTGGGGGAGGTTGCGGCGATGGTAGACCAGATGGACGTGCACGCCGTGACCCGCCACACCG
>JBOHEL010000327.1:0-5905 GCA_050700995.1 Sciscionella sp.
CAGCTGGATTCGTCCGTATTGACCGAACTGGACGCGGCGATCACCGAGCTGCGCAAGTTGCGGTCGACCGGAGCCGCATTCGGCATGCTCGCCGTTGATGACGAGTTCTTCGTACTGGTGCGGCCGGGGCCAGGCGGAGCGTCGCTGCTGCTCTCGGACGCGGCCGCGGCGCTGGACTACGACATCGCGGCTGACGTGCTCGACCTGCTGCGGGTCGATCCTCCTGACGAGGAGGACGACGAGCTGTACCCGGAGGGTGAACTCGGCATCTTAAGCGATCTGGGGATGCCGGAGCCGGAGCTGCAGGTGATTATCGACGACCCCGATCTCTACCCTGACGAACAGTTGCAGATGATCGCCCAGCGCTGCGGGTTTGCCGACGAGTTCGGGATGCAGCTTGACAGCATCCAGTCGTGACCCGCGTCGCCGATGAGGACCTGATCCGGCGGGCGCTGCGGCTAGCGAAGCGGGCGGTGCCGCTTGGCGAGGTTCCGGTGGGCGCGCTGGTGGTGGATGGCAGCGGTGTCGAGTTGGCTGCCGCGCACAACTTGCGCGAGACCACCGCTGATCCCACCGCGCACGCCGAGATCCTTGCGCTACGGCAAGCTGCGGCCGCGCGTGGCGAGTGGCGCCTGGCCGGCTGCACGCTGGTGGTGACCGTGGAACCGTGCACGATGTGCGCGGGCGCCGCGGTGGCGGCCAGGGTCGAGAAGATCCTGTTCGGCGCATGGGAGTCCAGGACCGGCGCCGTGGGTTCCCTGTGGGACGTGGTGCGCGATCGGCGGTTGAACCATCGCCCGGAAGTGCTGGGCGGGGTGCTGGAACCGGAGTGCGCAAGGCTGCTGGAGCGATTCTTCCTGCATCACCGGAACGGGTGACATCGGGTGGATCGCCGTGACAGTCGAAGGATTTGGGGCATCCCCTAGATGACGACGTAAGTCGATGGAGGGAGAGCGGCATGGGGCTGTTCGACAAGGCTAAGCATCGCGCCGAAGAGATGATGGGCAAAGCGAAGGAAACGGCAGGTAATGCCACGGACAGTGATCGATTGAAGACCGAGGGTCAGGCCGATCAGCTGTCCGGCAAGGCCAAGCATGGTGTCGACGACCTGAAGGACGAGGCGTCCGGTGCCGTTCAGGAGGCGAAGGACAAGCTCGGCGACGATCAGAGCTGACGCACTGAAGGGGGAAGGAAGGCGCGCACGAGGATCCGGTACGCTCGTTGACGGTAGCGTGTCCGAGCGGCCTAAGGAGCGCGCCTCGAAAGCGCGTGAGGGTGCAAGCCCTCCGTGGGTTCAAATCCCACCGCTACCGCCATCCACCAGTACGAACGCCGGGCAGGCCGATCAGGGCGTGTCCGGCGTTCGTCGTGTTTGGCGCCGAGGGTCTCGGTTTGGGTCTCAAGTGGGCCCTTATACGACCGTCAGCAAGTGGGCTGGCGGGATCAGCGACACGCTCGCGGTGGGGCTGCTCAATGAGCTACTCGTGTCAAGTCGCACCTTCGTAGCCACCCCGCTTACGTGTCGAGCGTGCGACGTTTGACCGACTGCGACGTGACCTTCCTCGACCCGCGTCGGAGCAGCTTCAAGACGGACGCCGGACCGGCCGACTTCGACTGGCCGCTGGTCGTCGAGGCCTTCGACTCCGCCGTGGAAGCCCGTCGGTAACCCTAGTACCGCGGGAATGGTGGAGCTGAAACAGGGAGGGATGGACATCATGTCGCTGGAGAGCATCTATGACACTTCCGAGGACGTGCGGGAAGCTGCCTTCCTGGCCTCCGTCGCGATTCCCCGGGCGCCTTCCTCGTCTGGCGCGTGGAGGTCTCGCAGCGCAGATGAGGATGAACGACGCCGATCGGCAGCTCCCACTCTGGGTTAGCGAACGACGCGTGGCCGGTGCGGTATCCAGCGCGAGACCGCGCGGGTGTAGTTCTGGTAGGGCTCGCCGAACTTGGTGCTTAGGTGTGGTTCCTCGTAGTCGATCACGAACAGGTGGAACGCCACGGCGAGAGCTGCGGTGTAGGCCAGTAGGCGCGGCGACTGGAACAGCCAGGCCCCGCCGGAAACGATGAGCAGGGTGCTGAGGTAGATCGGGTTCCGGACGCAGCGGTAGGGGCCCGTGGCGACGACCACCCGAGGTGCGTCCCAGAGCCCCGGTGTGCCGTGGCCGTTGGTGGCGAAGGAATAGAGGCAGCGCAGGTAGAGCAGCGCACCAAGACTGGTGATGATCAGGGCGTACCAGGCCACTGGCGCTGGGGCAGGTCCGGTGGCGGTGAGGATCAGCCAGGGAACGTAGACGCCTCCCGCGCCGGGCACGACGATCGGGAAGGCGAGGTTGCGTAGCGCCAGGCTGATGCCGGCGCGAGCTGTCATCGCAGGCCTTGCCGATCGAACTCGACGACGACCTGGTAGGCGGTGGCGTGGAGAGCGGAACGGGTCGTGCCGGGCAGCTCGTCGAGTTGGCGGCGAAACGCTGGCTCTGTCTGGGCGGTTTCCCAGGCCGCCCGGCTGTCCCAGTGAGCGACGTTGACGAAACCGAAGCGGGCGCCGGGGGTGATCGCGCGATGGAGGCGGGCATCGCGGAACCCTGGGGCGGCAGCCATGATCGCGGCCCGGCTGCGCCACTCCTCGGCGAATTCCTCGGACCGATCGGCCGGTATCTCGGACGCGTTGATCAGAGTGATTGGCCCGTCGGCTGCAGGGGTGCTGGTGTCGCGGTTGTTCATGGCGTCGTGCCACTTCTTTGATCGGTGCTGGGTTACGGGCCGGTTACCTCGGCGTTGAGGCGGTGGAGGCGTCCGGGGTCGGAGAGGATCTCGATTTCGGTGATCGTGTCTGCGGTGATGGTGAACGCCATGAGCGTGGCCGGCCGTCCCTGCTGGTCGAGGATGAGGGCGCCTGCCGTGTTGTTGACCAGCACGAGCCGCACGTCGGCCGGCTGGCGCGCGCGGGCCAGGGCCAGCTTCGCCGCCGGGCGTGCCCCGTGGAAGGTGTTGCCGGTGCGGCGACGGTGTCGGCGCTGTCGAGCGTTACTGCCGTTCCGACTTAACGTCAAGGAAGCCGCCTGTGTACAGGCGTGCGGCGAGGTGCGCGCACGCGGCACGTCGCGTCCCTGTCGGGTCGCCACCGAGCGCGGCGAACACCCGGTCCAGGCGCTGGTAGAGCGTTTGACGTTGCACGTTCATCTGCCGTGCAGTGGCCGTCTTGCTGCACCCATGACGGAAATAGACGTCGAGGGTCTCCACAAGAGTCGCCGCCTTCCGTGGGCCGAGCGCAAGTACCGGTCCTAGGTGATCTTCGATGAAATTCTGCAATACCGCTGTCGACCCAACCCGTTGCAGTAGCAACTCAACGCCTAGGTCGACCGCGTCGATGACCCACTGCGACCAGGCGTACTCATCAGCCACGGCCAGGCAGCGGCTGGCCTCCGTCATCGTGTGCCCGAAGCGATGAACCCCATGCACGAATGGACCCACCCCCACCCGAACGCGCCCGTGCCGACGATCGGCCCTCAGATCGGCGATGAGACGATCGCGGCCGGCAGGCCCATCAGCATCCCGCAGCACCACGAGGGCGCACAACATCTCATCGATAGGACTGGCGAGCACATGACGTCCATGTCGACGCAGGGTCGCGTCGACGGCGCCGATCCCGATGGGGTCGTCGTCTGCTTGGACCGCGATCCCGACAACACATGCCGAGTCTGACAATCCTGCAGCACGTGCCAAACGTGCGAGCCGTTCAAGTTGCAAACTTCCCGTGCGCAACAGACGCAGGAGCTCCCGGATAGCCCCATCTTCCGGTGTGACCACGCCGGTACGGGCCAGGGCGAGGCTGAGTAACTCTGGCGCCCGGTCAAGTGCGGCTTCCAGTGCAGTGGGATCGGTACGAACACCGGGAACGACGATCAATCGCGCAACGGACATCCCATGCACCGTGATCAGCACTGACGCCGTGCCGGCTGTCCCGTCCAGGTCAGACACCTCAGCATGGCTCGTTGTCGCCGAAGCAAGTACGCGTCCGGCCGCGTCCTTCAGCGCCACGTCGCAGCCGAGGTTACGGCCGAGCACCTCTAGCAACTCTTGTGCACCACCGCCACGCGCCAACTCAGCAGACAGTAGATGCGATAGCGCATCTGCCTCGCGCAGACGTCGCACCACCTCGTTAACCATCAGCCCGTTGATTGCCTCGGTCACGGCGACGAACGGAACCACCCGTCGCAACTCGATCACAGGGAAACCTATGCCCGAGGCCTCATGCCTCAACTCCGCTGGGATCTCTGGCAGCTGGGGACCGGTCTCGATCGCCACCGCCGCCACGCCGCGGCTGGCCAGTTCCCGAACGTAGCGGCGGCGGTCGTCTGCATTGGTGGAGCCGAGGACGACTCCGCCGGTCAGCAGCAGTTCGCCACCGCGCAGCAGGGGCGCAATCTCGAGCACTTCACTCGAATGCACCCAGCGCACCAGCCGGTCAACATGTTCGGCGCCTGCGCGGACCACGGGGTCGGCCGGTGTAAGAGCGGGATGGGCGAGTATCTCCCGGAGTGTAAGCGTCATTTTGTCGCCTCTCATCACGAAGAGCACTTACATTATGTGCCTAGATGAGCACGGTGGCGAGCACCACACTGAGAGCTGGCGCGAGAGATGGCTTCTTGGAGGCGGTCGAATGAGTACCAACCATGTGGCAACGCAAGACGTCGACATTCACGAGGTCGAGCAGGTCCTCCAGCAGGTCCCGGAGTCGGCACGCACTCGCAGGGTCTCCGGCCAGTTCTGGATCTGGGCTGGAGCCAACATCGCGCCGATCAACTGGGTGCTTGGCGCTCTCGGGATCGGTTTGGGTCTGAGCCTGCGTGACACGCTCATCGTGCTGGGGGCAGGAAACCTCATCGGTATGGCTCTGTTCGGTCTGTTCGTGCTCTTGGGGCAGCGAACCGGTGCCACCGCAATGATTCTGGGTCGCGCCGCGTTCGGTCGGCGTGGGAACTACCTTCCAGCCACGATCCAGGCCTGTCTGGTAATCGGTTGGTGCGCAGTTAATACCTGGATCATCCTCGATCTGGTCATCGCGCTGCTGGGCAAGCTTGGCGTCGTGGATCCGTCCACCCGCAATATCGGTGTGCGCATTCTGATCGCGGCGCTGATCATGGCCGCTCAGGTCGTTATCGCCTGGTTCGGATACCGAGTGATCGCCGCTTTCGAGCGGTGGACGGTGCCGGTGACTTTACTGGTGTTGGTCGCCATGTCGGTGGTTGCCTGGGCTCACCTCAACGTCGATTGGTCCTACGCGGGGCCGCCGGGGCAAATCTTGCACGGGAGTGCCCGGATCGCGGCGATGACAGGAGTAATGACCGCGATCGGGATCGGATGGGGCATCACCTGGTTCACCTACGCCGCCGACTACTCCCGCTTCGTCAGCCAGACAGTGCCTCGACGCAAGTTATACCTCGCCAGCGTTCTTGGGCAGTTCCTACCGACGGTGTGGCTCGGGGTGCTCGGCGCGAGCCTCGCCACCATCAGTGGGCAGATCGACCCCGGAAAGATGATCGTCGAGAGCTACGGGATGCTGGCGATCCCGGTGCTGTTCCTGGTGATACACGGGCCGATCGCCACGAACATCCTCAACATCTATACCTTCTCCGTCGCCGCCCAGGCCCTGGACATCAAGGTTGACCGTCGCAAGCTGAGCCTGTTCGTCGGCGTCTTCTCATTCTTGGTGGTGATTTTCTTCGTATATCAGAGCAGCCTCGCAAGCGTGCTCGACACATTCCTCTCCGGGATCGTGGCATGGATCGCGTCCTGGGGCGGCATCATGCTTGTGCACTATTACTGGCTGGAACGTCGATCAACCGCCACAGCGCGATTGTTTGATCCCGTTGGAACTCGACGACTCCCCGACGTCAACTGG
>JBOHEL010000328.1:0-5891 GCA_050700995.1 Sciscionella sp.
CCCACCCATCAGGCGCGGCCTCCAGCAGGTTCAGCCAGTCTGGCCCTGCCACATAGGATGCTGGTGGTAGCTCCGGCGGGACTTCGGGAACCCGCCCGGTCCGCAGCAGCTCGAGCCATGGCCGCTGGGCGGTTGTGAGGGACTCGTCCGGGAACGGCATTCCCGTGAGGCCGAGTTCGGGCTCGTCTGTCGCGGCGCGCCGGTGCCGCTCGAGCGCTCCCCAGCCGGAGCCTAGGAACAGTGTGTCGTCCGGCTCCTGGTCTGCCCAGTCTTCCGCATCGGCGAGCACGCGGTCGATCCGGTCGCACGAGCCGAGCCAGGTCAGCGCCTCCTCGACGGCGCGACGCGCGGCGCGCCAATCGCCGTGGGCCACCGCGGGATCCAGCGCCAGTGGGCCGTAGGCCTCGACCCACGACCAGCGAGCACCTGCGGGCATGGGGAGGTGCTCGAGCTGGGTGCGTGCGAGGCCGGCTTGGATCTCGCAGTACTCCTGGTCCGAGTGCCCGCCCGAGAGGAAATCCTGCCAGTGCCTGCCGCCTGCGGCGCGCCCCCACACGAAAAGCTTGCGTCCCCGCAATGCCGCGGTGGAGACCTGGGCCAGTCCGTGACCGTCCGCGTCGACGGCCGCGATCCACGGTCGCGACGCCTGCCGGCATTCAAAGAAGTAGTCGCCGGGCTGAGGTGCACGCGCGGGGTAGGTGATGTCGGCGCCCGCGATGCCGGATGTGCCGCTCGGACGAGGCACGTCGACGAGCCGCAGCCTCTTGTCGTACGAGAAGTGGTAAGCCTGCTCGGCAGGCGCGAGCACGCGCACCCCGCTCACCTCGGGCACGGCGATGTTCGACCACCAGTACATCGGCGTCTCCTCCGCGCCCGGGTTGACGATGCCCACCCGTACCAGCAGCACCGGCGAACTGTCCGGCAACCAGGCATCCACGTGGAACGCGACCCCGCGCATGCGCTCCCACCCGTACAAGCGCAGCGCGGGCGTGCCGTCGCCGAGGTTGATACGCGCGGCGTGCATCGGCTCGCTGGTCAGCGGCGAATGCCCGGTAGTGGCGATGTTCCACTCGACGCCACCGGAGCACCACGCGTCTCGCAGCGCGAAGTTTGCAGGCTGCACGACGCGGTTGCGGTAGAGCAACTCCCTGTCTGTCGGCCGGTGGACCAGCGACCAGAGGCGCCCACCCAACCATGGCAGGAAGGTGGCGCGCAGCTGTTCGTTCTCGAGCACCACGGTATCGACTGTGCACGGCTGCCGGTCACGCCCGTAGCCGTCGAGCATGGTGTAGGGCAGTAGCGAGCGCGGGCGACCGTAGGCGAGGTTGCGCTTCATCTCCGCGTCGGCGGCGGTCGCGTCGACGTCAGCGTGCGCGTCCCCGACCCGGGCCAGGGGCGGCAGCGGGTTGCCGGCGTGGAGCAGCGCCCTGGATAGTTCCAGCGTGCCGAGCCGGAGTGTGCTCATGCGACACCAAGCCGAGCGCGGGCCGGTTTGCCGCCGGGCTGTGGTAGGCGTTGTCCCGTCGTGGAGTCGAATACATGTATTTTGCCGTCGCGGGGCCGAATGCCGAGGCGCGTGCCGCGGGCGATGTGCGACCGCGGCTCGGCCCTCACGACCAGGGTGGTCAGCGGTCCATCGTCAAGCTCGGCTGTCACGTGTAGGTATGCGTCGGCTCCCAGTTCCTCGACGGCCTCCACGGTCACCGGTTGGCCGTCCTCGGCAGAGGTGAGCTCGAAGCCCTCCGGGCGCACTCCCAACATTACGTCCGTGCCGGACAGGGTCGCGCGCTGCGCCGAGGTCAGCGGGACGTGCACGGTTCCGAAGCGGGCACCGTCCTCGCCGACGGTCGCGGTCATCAGGTTCATCCCCGGTGAGCCGATGAATCCCGCGACGAACACGTTAGCGGGCTCATCGAAGAGGCGTTCCGGGGTATCGCATTGCTGCAGCGTGCCGCCGTCGAGCACAGCGACGCGGTCACCCATCGTCATCGCCTCCACCTGATCGTGTGTGACGTAGACCGTGGTCGTGGCGAGGCGTCGCTGCAGAGCCGAGATCATCGTGCGCGTGACGACCCGGAGCTTCGCATCCAGATTCGACAACGGCTCGTCCAGCAAAAATACCTGGGGCTCGCGGACTATCGCCCTGCCCATCGCAACGCGCTGCCGCTGTCCGCCGGAGAGGTTCGCGGGCTTGCGGTCGAGAAGCTCTTCGATACCGAGCAGTCTGGCGGCATCGTTAATCTTCTGACGGATCTCAGCCTTGCCGCACCTTGCGATCTTGAGGTGATAGCCGATGTTCTGCGCGACCGTCATGTGCGGGTAGAGGGCATAGTTCTGGAATACCATGGCTATGTCGCGTGCCGCAGGCGATACCGTGGTGACGTCGACATCGCCGATGTACAGCGATCCTTCGTCGACGCCCTCGAGTCCGGCGAGCATGCGCAATGCCGTGGACTTGCCAGAACCGGACGGCCCCACGAGCACCATGAATTCGCCGTCGGCGATGTCAAGGTCGAGCCGGTCGACGGCTGGCACCAGGCTGCCCTTATAGGTACGTGTCGCGCGCCGGTAGGTCACCGTGGCCATCAGGACCTCGCTTTCCGTGTTCGGCGTTCACGCGCCGGTCTTGAGTGAGCCGCGCAGGCCCGGTTCGGCAGGGGCGTCACTTCCCGGCCCCCAGAGTCATGCCCTCGATGATGCGTCGTCCGAGCCAGAGATACAGCGCGAGCATCGGCAGCACGAGGATGGCTACGCCCGCGAACAGCACCCCGTACCGCTGCCCCGAGTACTGCATGGTCGCAAGGAAGTTCAGGAGCGAGATCGAGAGTGTGAATTTCTTGTCGCTCTGCAAGAAGACCAGGCCGAGCAGGGTCTCGTTCCACATGCTGATCACGTTGAGCACGAACACGATGATCAGCCCTGAGCGAGCGAGCGGCATCATGACCTGCCAGAAGCTCCGCACGGGTGAGGCCCCGTCAAGGGCGGCTGCCTCTTCCAACTCGTCGGGCAGTGACCGGAAGAATCCCGTCAGCAGGAAGACCGTGAACGGCAGCGCGACCGCCGTGTAGACGATATAGAGGCCCAGGAGGCTGTTGACGAGGTTGAACCAGCTCATCAGCACGAACAGCGGGATGATGAGGACCTGCGCGGGGATGCCGAGCCCCAGTACGAACAGCATGGTCAGCGAGCTCGCCATCCGGGTCGCCACCCTGCTGAGCATGTACGCGCCGGGCGCCGCGATCACCACGACACTGGTCGAGGCGGCCGCGACGAGCAGCACCGTGTTGATCGCGGCGCGGCCGAACCCGCTGTCGGTCCACGCCTGCGTCCAGTTACCGAAATGCCACGGCGATGGCGGCGCGAGCGGGGAGTTGAAAATGGTGGCGGTGGTCTTGAATGAGGACACGATCACGAAAAGGAGTACGAACAGGTCGAACGCGACGAACAGCCATACGCAGACGGTCCCGATCCCCCGCAGCGGGTTGCGGCGATGCGCGATCGGCGCGGGCGTTCCGCTCGGCCTGCGCGCCACGTGCGCAGCCCGTTTTCCTGAGTGGCTCGACGTCTCCAAGCTTGATGTCTCCGAGTGTGACAACGTTCGTGTGACGGACATCCGCTTCTCCTATACCTGCACGAACCCTAATACTGCACGGATTCTCGCCGCAGTAGGCGCCTGAGTAGCACGACCAACACGGCGAACAGCGCGAGCATTAGCAGCGCGGACGCGGAGGCGTACCCGAAGCGGAACGACGGGATGCGCCCGCCGAAGGTCTCGCCGTAGACGAAAAGCGCGGTATTCCACATGGACGGCGACGGCATGTCATTCGTAGTTCCTCCAAATGCGAAGATGAATTCGAACAGCTTCAGCGAGCTGATCGTCCAGAACGTGGCCGCCACAGCAACGACATCCCATGACAACGGTAGCGTGATGTTACGGAATCGTTGCCACGCGTTCGCTCCCGCGATCGCGGAATCCTCATAGAAGTATGCGGGGATGCGGTCCACTCCGGCGAGAATGATCGTGATGAAGAGACCGGTATTCACCCATACCAAACCCAGCATGATCATCTTAAGGAGATTGTCAGGGTCCAGCCACTTGATCGGGTCAGTGACGCCGAGTGCGGCGAGCAGGTCGTTGACCAATCCGTTGTGTTGGAAAATGAATCCCCAGATGATCGACAGTACGATCGGAGATACGATGAACGGGAAGAACAGCACTGACCGCACGAACTTCCGGCCTCGCAGTTCCCGCAGCAACATCGTCAGCACAAAGGCGGTCGCGAACACAAGGGCGCCGACGACGACGAGGATGAGCAGGGTATTTACGAATGCGGTTCGGAATTGCTCATCGGATAGCAGGGCAGCGTAGTTGGCCGCACCACGCCACGTCATGGGACCGATACCGCTCCACTTGTGGAGGCTGATCCATGCCGCAGCGATTGTAGGGCCAATCACGAACACGAGGTACAGTAGCAGTGCTGGAAGCACGAACGGCCAGAAGAGCCTGCGCTTGCGGCGTTCTATCGGCGCTTTCGTCCCACTGGGAAGGGCCTTGCGGTCGGGTTCCCGTGTTGAATCGGCTATGGCGGCCGTCGTCATCAGCCGTGTGCTTTCCAGTAGTGTTGCTGTTGCTGTTGTATCTTCGTGATGAACTGTTGCGCCGTGACCTGCCCGGTAAGAAGCTGGTCACTGAGCGGTTTGAAGATCTTCGATAGGTAGTCCGGCCATGTTGAGAGCGCCCCGCTGACGGCCTGGTTGGTGTTGTGCTGACTCAGTGACGTCTGCAGGTCGGTCAGCCCCTTAGGGGCCGGTATGTCGGTTCGTGGCGTGAGGTTCTTCGCGACGGTGGAGATGCCGGAGAGGCGCTTTTTGTTCATGAAGTACGCGATGAACTTCTTCGCCGCGCCCGCGTGCTCCGCGGACTTGGGGATCGCGAAACCGATCGGGGAGAGGGGAACCGAGTAGTTGCTACCCATCTTCGGAAAGTTGAAGCAGCGGTACTCGAAGGCTTTCGTGGCCGTCGGGCCGGTCTCACTTGGGGCCCAGCTACCCATGAACAGCAGGTCGGCCTTGCCCGACGCCCATTCGTTCTGGATGGCGGGCCATTTGCTGCTGCTGTAGCCAGGAATGAAGTAGTTCTTCGTCACCAGGTTGGCGATGTTGCTGATCGCCTGGCGTGCGGCGGGCGTACCCCAGCCGCTGGCGTTCTTTTCCGTGGCTAGCTTCTGCAGCGAACCGGCGCCCAGGCTGCGAACCACGGCGGTGCCGACCCACATCGCGGCGTATCCCGAGATGTCACCGTCGAGAGCCAGTGGGTTGTGGCCTGCCGTCTTGCGTTTGGCCAGCAAGGCCGTGAACTGGTGCCATGTTTTCGGCGGGTGCGCCGCCACCTGCGGCAGGCTCCTACCGTTGTACCAGATACAGGAGCCGATCACCTCGTACGGCACCAGGTACTGCATGCCGTTTTTGGTTGTGGTGAATTTGTCTAGTTTAACCGGTATGACGTCGCGGACAGTGTGCGACTCGCCCGGAATCCTCATCTGGTACACGCTGCCGAGGTTGGCCGCCTGGTCGTTGTCGACGAGCGCGCTCCTGATGGGGCCGTACCCCTGATCGACGAGGTCGGGAACATTGCCCGTGTGTAGGGCAGGAACCAATTTGGTCAGGATCTTACGACCCTGCCACTGGACGTCGACGGTGATGCCGGTGTCCTTTTCGAAGCTCTTGATCGCTTTCTTCAGGACGCTGGCCTGCGGCTCTGACTGTTGCCAACTTGACCAGTAGGTGAACTGCCTCGAGGCTGCGCCTGCGCCTGCGGAACTCCCGCCAGTACAGCCTGCCACCGCGGTGAGGGCGACCGCGGTTAGCAGTATCGCTGACCGTCGTGCGTA
>JBOHEL010000329.1:0-5879 GCA_050700995.1 Sciscionella sp.
GAGCGCGACCGCCCGCTTGCCGCCGCGCTCGACTTCACCTCTGGCGGCGCGACGTTCCCGTTCGGTGCGCATGTCTGCGTAGTTGAGGTCGATCTGGACACCGGCAAGGTGACTCCGCTGCGGCATGTTGCGGTGGACGACTGCGGGCGCATCCTCAACCCACTGCTGGTGCATGGCCAGCAGCAGGGTGGCGTCGCGCAGGGCATGTCGCAGGCGCTGTGGGAGGGCTACGACTACGACCCCGACGGCAACCCGATGACCGCAACGCTCGCCGACTACACTGTGCCGACCGCGGTAGAGGTCCCGATGTTCGAGGTCTCGAACACCGAGACCCCGACCACGCGCAACCCGTTGGCCGCCAAAGGAATCGGTGAGTCAGCCACGGTCGGTTCGACGCCTGCGGTGCATAACGCGGTGATCGACGCGCTGAGTCACCTCGGCATCCGACACCTCGACATGCCATGCACCCCGATGCGGGTGTGGCGGGCGGTGACCGACGCCGAAGCCGGCAGGTTCGCCGATCATTGGCGGCAGCCGCCCGCGATCTTCGACACGCTTCCGGAGCGCGGCGCGGGCAACCGGCCGGAGGCTGCCGACGCAGATATCTGATCGACGCCGGTGCTCCGTGATAGTACGCGAGAGCTGCGACACGTTGTGTTTAATATTGGATCCGATATATGGTCGGCTTGACTGTAGAACCACGAGGAGGTTCCATGCCCGCCACCCCGTTCGAGCTGTTCGGTATCGACGGACTGCTTTCGGAGGAGGAGCGCGATATCCGCGACACGGTGCGCCGCTTCTGTGACGACCGCATCCGTCCCGACATCGCGGCGTGGTTCGACTCGGGCGAGCTTCCGGCACGGGAGCTGGCCAAGGAGCTCGGCGGTATCGGCGTGCTCGGCATGCACCTGCACGGTTACGGCTGCGCGGGCACCAGCGCACTGTCCTACGGCTTGGCGTGCCAGGAACTCGAGGCCGCCGACTCCGGCATCCGCAGCCTGGTCTCGGTGCAGGGCTCGCTGGCGATGTACGCGATCTACACGTACGGCAGCGAGGAGCAGAAGCAGGAATGGTTGCCGAGGATGGCGACGGGAGAGGCGATCGGCTGCTTCGGGCTGACCGAGGCCGACTACGGCTCCGACCCCGGCGGCATGCTCACCAATGCCAAGCGTGACGGGGATGACTGGATACTCAACGGCAGCAAGATGTGGATCACTAACGGTTCGGTCTCCGATATCGCGGTGGTGTGGGCTCGTGCCGAGGAGGGCGTCCGAGGATTCCTGGTACCCGCGGGCACACCGGGCTTCTCCAGTAGCTCGGTCGGGCAGAAGATGTCCCTGCGTGCCTCGGTAACCAGCGAGCTGGTGCTGCGGGACGTCCACCTCCCGGCGAGCGCGATGCTGCCGAACGCCAGGGGGCTGTCCGGGCCGCTGGGTTGCCTCAACGAGGCCCGCTTCGGGATTGTGTTCGGCGCGCTCGGTGCGGCGCGCGACTGCCTGGAAACCACGATCTCCTACGCAGGCGATCGCACGGTCTTCGGCAAGCCGCTCGCGGGCTACCAGCTCACCCAGCAGAAGCTCGCCGACATGGCGCTTGAGCTCGGCAAGGGCATGCTGCTCGCGATCCAACTCGGGCGGCTCAAGGATGCGGGCACCATCCGGCCCGAGCAGATCAGCCTCGGAAAGCTGAACAATGTCAGGGAGGCCATCGACATCGCCAGGCAGTGCCGCACGATCCTCGCCGCGAACGGTATTACGCTGGAGTACCCGGTGATCCGGCACGCCAACAACCTGGAGGCCGTGCTGACCTACGAGGGCACCTCCGAGGTCCACACCCTGATGATCGGCCAGGCGCTCACCGGGCAATCCGCGTTCCGATGACCGGCGAGCACGGGTGGCCGTCATGACGGGGCGGCCGCCGACGGTCAATGCGTATGTGCTTGCCGAGTTGCGGAAGTCGATCGCCACGGGCGGGCTGCCGCCTGGGCGGCAGGTGCGGCAGGACGCACTTGCCGAGGAACTGTCCGTGAGCCGCGTTCCGATCAGGGAGGCGCTAAAGATCCTCGAAGGCGAGGGACTTGTCAGCTACGAACCGCACCGTGGCTATTTCGTCACGAAGTTGTCGCTGGGCGATCTGCGCGAGGTGTACCGCATTCGCGAGCTACTCGAAGCGGAGGCGATCACCGAGGGTACGCCGAAGCTGAGCGGCGCCGATATCGAGCGGCTCACCGATCTGAGCGGCGATATCGAGAGGTGTGCGGTAGCCGAGGATATCGCCGGTATGACGACGGCCAATCGGCAATTCCATTTCACGCTCTTCGGGGCGTCCGCCATGCCGCGGCTGATCCGGCTGCTGCGGGTGCTCTGGGACGCCACCGACGCCTACCGTTCCCTCTATTACACCGAACCCGGCAATCGCGACAGGGTATGCGCCGAGCACACCGCGATGATCGCGGCCGCACGTTCGGGTGACGCCGATGCCGTGGTCCGGCTCGCGGCTACCCACCGTGTGGCAGCCGTACAAGCCCTCGCCGCCGTCGTGGGAATCACAACCGCGCAGAGCTAGGGATCGCATAGGGTTACCGGTCAGTAGTCGTCGCCGCAGGATATGGAGGCAGCATGCGCTCACCGAAGGATTTCTTCGCACCGCTCGCCGTGGGGGCCCCCGAGCCGGTCCGGGAGATTCCGGTACCGCCCTCGCGGATGATCCACTTTTTCGACCCCAGCAACGAGAAGATGGCGACCAAGGTGCCCGATATCGCCAAGCAGGTCGATATTCTGCTCGGCAACCTCGAGGACGCAGTGAAGGCCGACCGCAAGGAGGCGGCGCGCGACGGCCTGGTACGGATCGCCAAGGCCACCGACTTCGGGCAGACGCAGTTGTGGACCAGGATCAACAGCTTGGACTCACCGTGGGTGCTCGACGACCTGACCACGCTGGTGCCGGAGATCGGCCACAAGCTTGACGTGATCATGGTGCCGAAGGTCGAGGGCGCCGAGGACATTCACTACATCGACCAGATCCTCGCGCAGCTGGAAGTCAAGGCAGGGCTCGATCACCCGATCCTGGTGCACGCCATCCTTGAGACCGCGAGTGGCGTGGCGAACGTCGAGGAGATCGCGGGCGCCAGCCCACGCATGCAGGGCATGTCGCTAGGGCCCGCCGACCTCGCCGCCAGCAGGCGGATGAAGACCACCCGCGTCGGTGGCGGTCACCCCAGCTACCTCGTGCGCACCGATCCGGTCGGGGATGACCTCAACGAGGGGCGGGTCACCTACCAGCAGGACCTGTGGCACTACACGGTGTCCAGGATGGTCGACGCCTGCGCCTCACACGGCATCCTGCCGTTTTACGGCCCGTACGGCGACATTCGCGACGTGGTCGGCTGCGAGGATCAGTTCCGCAACGCCTATCTGCTCGGTTGTGTCGGCGCGTGGAGCCTGCACCCCAAGCAGATCGAGATCGCCAAGCGGGTCTACTCGCCGGAGCCGTCCGAGGTCGGATGGGCGAAGCGGGTGATCGCCGCGATGGGTGACGGTACCGGTGCGGTGATGATCGACGGGAAGATGCAGGACGACGCGTCGGTCAAGCAGTGCAGGGTGGTCGCCGAACTGGCGGATGCGCTCGCGGCGCGTGATCCCGAACTCGCGCAGGCGTACGAGGCCGCGACCAGGGTGGCGCTGGCCGATGACTGAGGTGAGTCTGCGCCCCCGGCGGTCGGTGCTGTACATGCCGGGCGCGAACGAGCGTGCGCTGCAGAAGGCGAAGACGTTGCCCGCGGATGCGCTGATCCTCGACCTGGAGGATGCGGTCGCCCCCGACGCGAAGGCGAGCGCCAGGGAGCGGGTGTGCGCAGCCGCGGCATCGGGGGAGTACGGCGGCCGTGAGGTCACTATCCGGGTGAACGGTATCGACACCGAATGGCACGCCGACGATATCCGGGCCGCCGCACAGGCGGGACCCGCCGCGGTCGTGGTGCCGAAGGTGAACTCGATCGATGAGGTGCACGCGATCGAGAAAGCGCTGCAGGCCTGCGGTGCCCCTGACCACACCACGATCTGGGCGATGGTGGAGACCCCGGTCGCGATGCTGCACGTGGAGGCCATCGCGGCGGCGAGCGAGCGGCTTTCGGTGCTCGTGATGGGGACCAACGACCTGGCGAACGAGTTGCACGCGGAGCACGTGCCAGGTAGGGCGCCGCTGCTCGGCGGGCTCTCGCTGTGCCTGCTCGCGGCCCGTGCCACCGGCAAGGTCATCCTTGACGGCGTATACAACGACGTTAAGGACCTTGCCGGGTTCGAGGCGGAATGCTTGCAGGGCAGGCAGTTCGGCTTCGACGGCAAGACGCTGATCCATCCCGGCCAGCTCGAACCGTGCAACCGGGTGTTCGCGCCGTCGGAGGACGAGATCGCGCACTCTGGGAAGATCATCGAGGCGTTCGGGCAGGCGCGGGCGGAGGGCCGTGGCGTGGTCACCGTGGACGGTCGGATGATCGAGAACCTGCATGTCGAGAATGCCAGGCGCATCCTCGCCACCGCCGCGGCCATCAACACCCGCTGATTACTGTCCGTGCTCCCGTTTCGGCGCCGAAACGCCGGTTAGAGGGCGGGGCAGTAGTGCTTGGGGTCGCCGCGTTCGTCGAGCGGGGGGAGGTTGCGGGCGGGCGTCTCCACCGGGGGATGGTCGGCGGGTAGCTTGCCCGCCGCCCGCAGCCAACCGGCCCTGGCCCTAGGGTGGTAGCGCAGCCGGAACGGCAGCAGTTGCCAGCCGTAGTGGATGGCGCGGCCGAGTATCCGGTGCACCCGCTCGTCCGTCGCGCTCCAGGAGTAGCCCAGCCGCTCCCGCACGGCTGGGTGGTACATGCCGACGGTGAGCCAGACGAACCCGCGGGCCACCGGGACCCGCAGCAGCCGCCACGCCGCATCGGGCAGGAACGCCACCGACGGCGGTTTCGGCAGCGCGTCGATGTCGAGCACGTCCCTTGTCGCCTTGTTGTCCTCCAGCACCTCGGTGCACATGCGCTCGTAGTACCGCAGGAAGCTGTCCCAGTCCGGCGGCATCGGGCGCTCCGAGACGCCGTAGAGCCGGTACCACTGCTTGTGCTCCTCGTAGAGCGTGCGCTTCTCGGCATCGGACAGTCCAGGCCCGAGCCGGTCGGCGACCAGCAGCGTGACCATGAAGAAGGTGGCGTGGGCCCAGTAGTAGGTGGCGGGGTTCAGCGCGTGGTAGCGGCGTCCGCAGGCATCGACACCGCCGATCGCGTTGTGGTAGCCGCGCACCTGCAGTGCGGTCGCCCTTGCCCTCGGCTCGTCGTATACGACGCCGCCGATCGGGTAGAGCGACCGGTAGAACCGTTGCCAGCGTTCGGCGAAGAACAGCGAGTGCTCCTCGACGCCCGCCCCGAGCTCCGGGTGCATGTTCTGCATGGAACCGGCCCACAGTGCCAGCAGCACTCCACGCCAGTCCCCGAAGTACTTCCACGTCAGTGAGTCCGGGCCTAGCGGTTCCGGTTCCGGTTGTGGCATGGGCGACTCCGTCCGGCAGAGCTTGACTACGGTCGTTGTCAGTTTAGGCCGGTGGCCGCGCGCCGGCAATGCCGGGTTGGCAGAATGGGAGGCGTGCCGAGAGCCGAAGCGACCGGCGGCGAGGGACGCCCATGGGGCGGCAGGAGTCTCACCGACCGGCGTGCCACCCGCAGGATGCAGTTGCTTGAGGCCGGGCTGGAACTGATGAGCAGCGGCGGCAGCGGCAAGGTGGCGGTACGAGCGGTATGCCGTGAGGCACGGCTCACCGAGCGCTATTTCTATGAGAACTTCGGTGGGCGGGAGGCGTTGCTGCTCGCGGTGTACGTATGGGTCGCGGACCAGGCACGCCAGGTC
>JBOHEL010000330.1:0-5867 GCA_050700995.1 Sciscionella sp.
GCCGAGATCTTCGCGTCCTTCGGTCTGGTGGCCGGACTCGACGCAGACAGGCGCACCCTGCGCAGATAGAAGGCGCCACCATGCGGGTGCGCGCAAGCTGTCCGGTGAGCGATCGTGCTACGGGCCGAACTCTTCGATCAGTCGGCACCGAAAGCGAGCGCGATGGGCTCGACGGCCTCCGGCGTATCGACGGGCGCCGTAACGTGCAGGATGGGTTCGTCGGTGGCGACCGCCCAAGTCACGAAAGAGCAGCACTCCTGCTCTGCGGCGGCGAGGAGTTTCAGCTCCTCCTGCACGCCCGCCCCGTCTTGGAACCGGACCTTGAGTACATGGCCGTTGCGTCGCGCTACCGGCTTCGCCCGGTCAGCGAGTGGCTGCCAACGAAGCACTCGCGCCCGTCCGTCGTCGGGTCCGAGCGCGCACGCAACAGGCAGCTCGACGTTCTCAGCAGCTGCGGAAGCGTTCACGAAACCAGTGAAGGCTGACCGGCGTCGGCGGTCAGCCGGTCCCGCTGGCCGATCGGAAGTCGAAACTTTCTCTGTGTCGTCTCAGCTACGCGCGCCGTTCGCGATGTCCCGCTCGAGGGGGGTGCGCACGGCAGGGGTCACGACGGTGCCTACGAGGCGGCTTTGCAAGGTGTCGGCGGTCGTGCGCACGGCGTTGGCGGCGTCGGTGCCGTGGTCGGTGAGAAGAGCTGTGCGGATCTCGCCAGTTTGGGTGACGGCCCAGGAGCCGACGATGCGGCCGTCCCACCACACGGTCGGGCCGATGTTGCCGGCCCGGTCGAAGACCTGGCGGGGGTCTATGTCGAAGAACCAGTCCCGGTGCTTCCAGCCCATCGGGGTCGGGTCGAGGGCCGGCAGCAGCGCGGCGACGGGTGGGGCGTCCTCCCGCCCGCTCAGGCCGGCGTCGGACAGCGTGATGCCGGGGCGGCCGTGCAGGTCGACGTCGTCGATCGCCAGTCCGGCCAGCGACTGCCGGGTCGCGGTCTTGGTCCAGCCCGTCCACCACCGCAGGTCCTCGACGGTGGCGGGGCCGAAGCGTTCGAGCCAGCGTCTTGCCAGTGCCTGGCGGGCGTCGTCCTCGTCCATGAACGGCAGCCCGTCGGGCCAACAGCGTTCGATTGGTTCCCACCGGTGCAGCCGAGTCGTCCAGGCGCCGGTCGGATCGCCGCGGACAATTCGGCTCTCGGCGCCGAGCACGGTGAGCAGGCTGGTGGTCAGGTTCTGCGGGCTCTCGGACGTCGCCCGTGGTCGGATCCTGGTGCGCAGCCGGGGTTCGGCGGCACTGAGCTGCGCCCCGGTCGCGGTGCCGCGGCGGCGCAACGCGTTCACCGCGGTGTCGCCGACGTCCGCAAGCCAGCTCGACACGTCCTCGGTGATAGGCGGGTCGGTGCCGACGCGGTTCAGGCGGTTGATCAGTTGGATGCGCAGGGTGCGGGCGAGGGTGGCGCCGATCGCCGCGTGCACGAGCGGGACGTCGTCGCGGTCGAATACGAACAGGGTCCGGCGCATGGCCAGCCACCGCACCAGCGATCGTCTCTCGTACAGGGCGTTTGCCACGTCGGTGAGGGTCGCGGCCGAGCTGCGCGCGAGGACCGACAAGTACACCGACGCGGGGTCGGTGGCGTGCAGGGCGACCAGGGCGCGGGTCACGTCGTCCGGCCCCGCGGCGTCGCCGGCCAGATGGTGGCGGGCCACGAGAGCGTTCCGCCGTTGCTGCACGGTGAACGTCTGCATCGCGCCTCCCTGTTTCGATACTTGCCCATATCGAGACTAAATCATATCGTATTGGGCGTGGCAGCGAACAGCACGGCCGGACGCAAGCGCGATCCGGCGCGCGATGACGTGATTCTCGAGTCGACGTTGATGATGCTGGCCGAACACGGCTATGACGGCATGACCATCGACCTGGTCGCCGCACACGCCGGCATGGCTCGCGCAACCGTGTACCGCCGGTGGCCGACCAAGGCCGACCTGGTGCTCAGTGCGGTGGCGCGGCTCAGTCGCGACGACGTCGACCTTGAGCACTTACCCGACACCGGCAGCCTGCGCGGCGACATGGTCGCAATGATCCGGACGTTCGACGACGAGCAGCAACAGATTCACATCCAGGCCGTCGTCGGCCTGCTGACCCTGACTAAGGCCGACGAGCGGCTTGCCGCGGCGGCTACCGGGTCGGGCATCGGGCCGTGGATCGAGGTCAACCGCATCCTCATCCAGCGCGCCGTCGACCGCGGGGAATTCGCCCAGCCCGTAGACATCGACACGCTGGCCGAACTCATCCCGATGCTGTGCGTATCGCGCGCTGCGCAGCGCCTGCCGATCGACCGGGCCTTCAGCGAAGCCCTGATCGACGGCGTGATCATCCCGGCCCTGCGGGGCTCGTCCGTCAGAGAGAAGGAGTAGCGCGAATGTCCGTCAACATCCTCACCCATCTCAACTTCGCCGGCAACGCTCGCGAGGCGCTGGAGTATTACCAGTCCGTGTTCGGCGGGCAGTTGAGCATCGGCACCTACGGCGAAAGCGGCGTGCCGCACGACGCGACCTCGAGCGAGCAGGCCGCCTTCGACCCGGTGCCCGCCGACTCGCCCGACGCCGACCACGTGTCATTCGGGCTGCTCGTCGCCGACAACGGCGTCCGACTCGCGGCCTACGACGTGTTCGGCGCAACCGACGGCGCTGGGCTTGCCTCGTCCGGACTGTCCGGCCTCCGCCGAGCCGACAGCCTGACGCACACCGAACCGTTCTTCGTCGTCCTCAACGCAGACACCCGCGACGACATCGCACCGCTGTGGGACCGACTGGCCGCAGGCGGCACCGTCATCCAGACCCTCGCCCCATCGGCATGGTCACCCGCCTACGGCATGCTCACCGACCGCTACGGCGTCACCTGGATCTTCGGCGCAATGTCTTAGACCTCCCGCCCGCACCAAGGACCCGACAAGCCGCTCGCGGCAGGATCCTCGTCACCCACCGTTCGGCCGCAGGCGGCCCAAGGCCCTTCACCGGACGCCGAACTTGCTCGGGCGCCATCCACCTACGAACGCAGTCCGCGCGAAGTTGCACACCGCGCCGCACCCAGGGATCCCGTGCCGGAACGCACCAACCGGGATGGGGTCTGGTCCGAAAATAGATGGTGACCGGGCGTGCGGTAGCACCCGGCGGAGCGCAGCGGAGCCGGGTTCTCTGTGGCTCTGTGCGGCTGGTCAGGCCGCGTGGATGGGGTCGAGGCGAACGGTGAATCCCAGTGTGTTGGCTTGCCGTGTGAGGCGGCGTATCGCGGCTTCGGGGTCACGCTTGATGAAGTAGTCACCGCCGAGATCGTGGTAGTCGACGTTGTCGGTGAGGATGTGCCAGGCCGCGATCAGGATGGAGTGTTCGAGGGCGACGAGGGCTTTCTTCTTGCCCAGCCGTGGAGCGAGACGGTGATATCGGGCGCCGAGGTAGGTGGTGTCGCGGGTGCGGGAGGCGGCCATCGCGGCGGTGCCCAAAGCACCACCCAGCCAGCGGTTGCCGTGGCGGGTCTTGCCGGATTTGTGTTTGCCGGCGGATTCATGGTGGCCGGGGCAGACCCCGGCCCAGGAGGCCAGGTGGGCGGCGGTGGCAAAGCGTGCCATGTCGCCGCCGGTCTCGGCGATGATGACCTCGGCGACGGCCTGACCGACACCGGGGATCGTGGCCAGGCGCTCAAGCTGGTGGGTGAAAGGGTGCATCTCCTCCTCGACGCGGGTCGACAGTTCCCCGATCGCCTCCGACAGCTGGTCGATGCGTTGCAGGTGCAGCCGGCATAGAAACGCGTGGTGGGCACCGAAGTTACCGGTCAGGGCCTCCACTAGCTGAGGGATTTTGGGGCGCATCCGGGCTTTGGCCATCTCGGCCAGGGTGTGCACGTCACGCTCGCCGTCGATCAACGCGGCCAACATCGCCCGCCCGGAACGACCCAGAATGTCGGTGGCCACCGTCGAGAGCTTGATCCCGGCGTCTTCGAGTTCCTTCTCCAACCGCTGGGCCTCCCGGCTGCGTTCGGCGGTCAGCGTGCTGCGATAGCGGGTCAGGTCCCGCAGGTGTCGGATCGGTTCCGGTGGCACGAATGAAGCCCTCAACAGCCCGCACTCACCCATCTGACACAACCACGCCGCATCGGACACATCCGTTTTGCGACCGGGCAGGCCCTTGGCGTGCGCGGCGTTGACCAGGATCACGTGCAGGCAATCCTCCAACAGGTAGAACGTGCCGCGCCAGTAATCGCCCGTGGCTTCCATGACCACCAGCGTGACCTTCTCGGCGACCAGCCAGTCCCGTAGCTCCAGCAACACGTTGGTGGTCGTGGCGAAGGTCCGGATCTCCTGACGGCGAGACCGCTTCCCGCTGGGATTCGGGGTCCGCACGCATGCCTTGAGGTTCTTCTTACCGATGTCCAACGCGGCGCAACGCTCGTGTAACAGTTCCATGAGCACCTCCAAGGGCGGCACACTGATCGGGCACGCGCCCGTCCGCAGGAACCACAGGGCCAAAGAATCTGGTCCGCGTGCTCACGGCAACAATCGACAGTTCCTGTCGGTGGCTCCCACCGCCATACTGACTCACGAGCTCGGATGGCATCACAGATACGTCGGCGTCCCGGACGAACGCGACCCCATTTTCCCGCCTCCACGGCGGCCAGCGCAGCGGCCAGGACTACTGACACGAAAATAACGTGAGGTTGCTGGTCAGGCGGATGTGATGGGGTCGAAGCGGATGGTGAGGCCGAGGCTGTTGGCTTCCTTGGTCATGCGACGCATGGCTCGTTCGGGGTTACGTTTGGTGAAGTGATCCACGCCGAGATCTTGGTAGGCGACGTGGTCATGCAGGACGTGCCAGATCGCGATGGTGAGTTTGTGCATCACTGCGACCAGTGCGCGTTGCCGGCCGCGGCGGGCGGTGAGGCGCCGGTAGTAGACCCGCAGATAGGAAGACTTGTCACGGATAGCCGCCATCGCTGCGATACCGAGCAGGCGTTTGAGGTTGCTGTTGCCTAGACGGGTGCGACCGGACTTGTTGACCCCTGCGGATTCGTTCATTCCGGGGCAGACTCCGATCCAGGAGGCCAGGTGTCCGGCGGTGGCGAACGGGGCCATGTCACCGCCGGTTTCGGCGATCACGATCTGGGCGGCGGCGCGGCCTATACCGGGGATGGTGTCGAGATGGTCCAGGTCTTGGGCGTATCCGGCGATCGCGGTGTCGATCCGCTGATTGAGCCCGTCGATCACGTGGGCCACGTGATCGAGCTGGTCGAGATAATGGCGACACATGTAGGCGTGGTGAGCAGTGAAATCTCCGTCGAGGGCTTCGATGAGCGCCGGTATCTTGGTGCGGGCCTTGCCGACCGCGAGATCAGCCAATTGCCGCGGGTCGCGTTCCCCGGCGATCAGCGCGTCGAGGATGGCGCGACCGGTGACACCGGTGATGTCGCTGAGCACTGAGGTCAGCTTCATACCGGTGTCTTCCAGTTCCTTCTCCAACCGCTGGGCCTCCTGGCCTCGGCTGACCACCAGTTCGGTGCGCCGCCGGGTCAGATCACGCAATTCCCGGATCTGCCGGTCCGGAACGAAGGATGCCATCACCATTCCCGAGGCTCCGGCCCGGGCCAGGAACGCCGCGTCGCTGGGGTCGCTCTTGCGTCCGCGGATGCCCTTCAGGTGCGCGGGATTGACCAACATCAGATTCAGATGCGGTTGCAACGTGTAGTACACGGCACGCCAGTAATCGCTGGTGGCTTCCAGCACGACCACCTCCACACGTCGCTCACGCAACCATCCGAGTAGGCGACGGACCTCCGCTGAGGTCGTGCCGAACCGTTCGGTCTCCAGTGACCATGTGCCCGCC
>JBOHEL010000331.1:0-5855 GCA_050700995.1 Sciscionella sp.
GTCATCTGCTCGACGACCAGCTTGGAATCCATTCGCACGTCGACCGAATCCGCACCGAGATCACGCGCGGCGGAAAGGCCGTCGATCAACCCTGAGTACTCCGCGACATTGTTCGTGGTCCTGCCAAGACCCGCCAACCGCTCGGCAAGCACTTCGTGGGTTCCGGCATCGAACACCACCGCGCCATAACCGGCAGGGCCAGGATTTCCCCGCGAGCCGCCGTCGGCCTCCACGATCACCTTCACAGGCCGGACTCCGCGGTCCTACAGTGCCCACCGGTCAGGACCCGCTGCGCCGACAAATCCATTATCGCCCTCATAGGCCGGACTCCGCGGTCCTGACGAGAATCGCACCGCATTCCTCGCAACGCACCACCTCGTCGGCGGCCGCGCGAGTGATCTGGGCGATCGCGGTGCGGTCGAGCTCAATCTGGCAGGCACCGCACTTGCGGGCCCGCAGCAGGGCGGCACCGATGCCCTTCTGCTGCCGCACCCGCTGATACAGCGCGAGCAGATCCGACGGGAACTCCCCGAGCAAGCCTTCGCGGTCGGCGCCGCGCCTGACTGCGACGGTCTCCAGGTCCGCCATCGCGGCGTCCCTGCGCTCGCCGGCCTCGGCCAGCCCGGCCTCCGCCTTCTCCAGCTCGATCCGAGCGTTCTCGATATTGCCCTGCACGGCCTCGCGCTGCTCCATCAACTCGAGTAGATCATCCTCCAGTGCGCCCTGCCTGCGCTGCAGCGTGTTCAACTCGTGCTCGATGTCGACCTGCTGCTTGCCCCCCAGCCCGGAGTCGAGCAGCTTGCGGTCCCGCTCCTCCCTGGCCCGGACCGCGTCGACCTCCTTCTCCTGACGCTTGATGTCCGACTCGAGGTCGGACAGCGACATCTGCACCGATACCACAGTGTCCCGCTTTGCCTGCACGGACTTTTCCAGCTCCGCCACCTCGACAAGCTCAGGTAGCGTGCGGCGCCGGTGCTCAACGCGGGCCAGTTCCGCATCGGCCTGCGCGAGATCGAGCAACCTGCGTTGTACCGCTGGGTCGGCTTTCACCCTTGAGCCCTCCCGTGTGGTGTTGTGGTGGCGCCGATCGCATGCATCGTCCACGGATCAGTGCGCCTGGTGGAGACCAGAACCTCGACAGTACCGTCGAGAGCCGCACGCAGGATCCCGGCTGCCTGCTCGCACCACGGCCACTCGCTGGCCCAATGGGCGACATCGATCAACGCCGGGGCACGGTGGCGCGCCAAGTGCTCGGCGGCGGGGTGATGGCGCAGGTCCGCTGTGAGGAACGCATCCACGCCGAGTTCGCGTGCCTTGTCGAGATAGCCGTCGCCGGCGCCACCCGCGACGGCGACGGTCCTGATCGGACGGTCGGCCTCACCCGCGGCTCGCACCCCCCATGCGGTGGCAGGCAGCGAGGTGGCAACCCTGTCGGTGAACTCGGCGAGCGTGATCACCGTGTCGAGTACGCCGACCCTGCCGATGCCGGTTCGGCCGTCCTGACCCGGATCCAACAAGCCCGTGACCTGCAGCCCTACCGCGCACGCCAGCGCATCGGACACCCCAGGGTCGGCGGCGTCGGCGTTGGTGTGCGCGCAGAACATCGCGGTGCCGCATCGGATCATGCGGTGCACCAGCGCACCCTTCGGCTCGTCCGCAGGCACCCCGTGCACCCCGCGCAGCAGCAGCGGATGGTGCGCGAGCAGCAGATCGGCACCGCCGTCGATCGCTTCGTCCACAGTGGACTCGTCAGCGTCGACGCAGACCAGCACCTTGCGCACCGGCTCGCGGCGGTCCCCGCAGACCAAGCCGACGGCGTCCCACGGCTGCGCCAGCGCCGGCGGGTAGGCCTCCTGCAGTACCGCTATCACCTCGCGCAGCGTCGTCATCCGAGCACCTCCAACTCCTCGGCAAGCGCGGTGACCAGCACCGAGGCGCGTTTCGGTGCCCGCACCGCCACCCTCATGTGCTCCGATGTCAGCCCAGGGAAGGTATCGCCCCTGCGCACCGCTATCCCCCTGCGCCGCAAGGCCGACCGCAGCCTTGGCCCATTCGGCACGCGCAGCAACAGGAAGGGGGCGGACGCCGGTTGATGCACGCGCACGCATGGCAGCGTGGCCAGCGCCGCGATGAGCCACTCCCGGTGACGCGCCAGCTCGGCAGCGCCACTCGCGGCCTCAGCAACCGCGGCGGGGGTGCTGCATGCCCGCACGGCTTCCAACGTCAGCGTCCCCACCGGCCACATTGGCCGCTGACGCGCCAGCCGCGCCAGCAACTGCGGCTCACCAAGCAGGTAACCGGCGCGCAGTCCCGCCAACGCGAAGGTCTTGGTCAGGCTCCGCAACACCAGCAGCCCCGGCAACCGGCGGCCCGCCAGGGACTCCACCTCGCCGGGCACCGCATCGGCGAACGCCTCGTCCACCGCCACCACCCGGCCCGCACGCGCCAGCTCGGCTACCGCCGAGGCAGGATGCAGCACAGATGTCGGGTTCGTCGGGTTGCCTAGCACTACCAGGTCGGCGTCCTCGCCCACCATCGACGGCCGCAGCCGGTAGCCGTCGGTCTCATCGAGCAGCACTCGATCCACCGGTACCCCTGCCGCCCGCAGCGCCACCTCTGGCTCCGTGAACGACGGGTGGATCACGGCGGCGCGGCGGCGGGCGAGCGCGGGCAGCAGCGTGAAGCCCTCCGCGGCGCCGTTGAGCAGCAGCACCTCATCGGGGTGCCTGCCGTGCCGCGCGGCCACGGCCTCCCGCGCCGCGAGATCCAGCTCCGCTGACGGGTATTCGGCCAGCCGAGCTAGCGCGCCGGTGAGCGCATCGGTAAGCCAGGCGGGCGGCCGGTCATCGCGCACGTTCACCGCGAAATCCAGCAGGCAGGCTGCGGCGTCGACGTCTCCGTGGTGGCGCAGCAGTTCGAGCTCTGCGGCGGGCAGTTGCTGGCGGGTCATTGGCGAGAAGTCTAGGCGTGTGCCGGTGGCCGCCGCCCGATCAGGCAGCCGCCCGCCGCGCGAGCCAGACGGGCGGTTGCCGGTGCGCGCCTGCATGTGGGGCACACTGTGCGGGTGGAAGAGCAGCCAACCCGGGCGCCGTTCGACGTGATCGGCGAGCGCTACGAAGCGTCGTTCACCCAGCGGACCGCGCAGCTCGCAGCTGGCCAATGGATCATCGAACAGACCTCGGGACACGGACGGGTGCTCGACCTCGGCTGCGGTGCGGGCTGGCCGACGGCGATGCAGCTCGCCAACACCGGGCTTGACGTCGTCGGGATCGACGAGTCCGAACACATGCTGCGGGTGGCCGCCGAGCGCGTGCCATCCGGTGACTTCCGGCAGGCCGACCTGCGTGCGCTGCCCGACGATGTCGGACGCTTCGATGCTGTCGTGGCGTTTTTCTCACTGCTGATGCTGCCCCGCGCGGACATCGTCGGAGTGCTCGATTCGGTCCGGCGTGTGCTGCGCTCCGGCGGGATGTTCGTGCTGAGCATGGTCGAGGGAGACCTGGACGACGTCGAGATCGACTTCTGCGGTATGCGGATACCGGTATCGGCATACCCGCGGGATGAGCTGTCGCGGCTGCTCACCGGTGCGGGCTACGTGGTACACGCGCTGGATGCCGAGCAGGCCGAGCGCGAGCCGGGCATCACCGAAACTCAGCTCTACATCAGGACCACCACCAAGGGCCACGCCACCCTCACCAATATGCAGCCCGTCCAACTCTGACATGAGTTCGGGTGGGCGCCGACGCCGGCGTCTTGAGGGGGAGGGTCGCGACGCCGACGTCGACGCTGTCTACGAGGTTGGCCCCGACGACAAACCCCGTGACGGTCACACCGGGCACGACCACGGTGTGACGAAACCCACGATACGCCGCGTGCCCGGAGAAGTCGGCGCCCATCTGGTGTAGTCCGAACCCGTCTGGGGTACCCGCCGCACCGGTGCGACACACTGGTCGCATGGCTGATCAGAGCGATCCCCTACCCGTCGATACCACACCGGCTCTCCGCGTGGTGTTCATCTGCTCCGGCAACATCTGCCGGTCGCCGATGGCGGAACTGGCGTTCCGTGAGCGGCTCGCGGAGGTGGGGATGGCCAGGGCGGTCAAGGTGGGCAGCGCTGGCATCGGGCCGTGGCACGCCGGAGAGCCGATCGATCCGAGGGCCGCGCGGACGCTGGCGGCAGCCGGGATACCCACCGTCCATGTCGCAACGCAGGTAGACGAGTGCCACCTCGCGGCGGATCTGCTGCTCGCGATGGATTCCGGGCACTACCGCGAGCTGGTCCGCCAGATCGAGAAGAGCGGAGGCGACCCTTCGACGGTGCGGATGTTTCGGTCCTTCGACCCCGAGGCGGACGGCGACCTCGATGTCCCCGACCCCTACTACGGCGGCCGGGACGGGTTCACCGATCTGCTCACGGTGATCGAGCGCACGGTCGGCGGACTACTCGACTGGGTACGGGAGCAGCGATGAGTGCCGCGGAGGCCGCCGTCTCGGAGCTACTGGGCATCGCGACCTCGAGTTCGAGCGCACTGTCGGGTTCGGTGTATCTGGTGGGGACCGCGAACGGCACGGTGGTAGCCAAGCGCGGCGCGGGTGTCGGCGCCGCGCCAGCCGAAGCCGCGGGCCTGCGGTGGCTGGCGGAGCCACAGGCGGTACCGGTGCCCTCGGTCCTTGGTCACAACGAAAACTGGGTGGTTACCGAGCTGCTCGATAACGCGGCGCCCAGCCCGGCGGCGGCTGAGCAGCTTGGCAGGGGGCTCGCCGAGCTGCACGCCGCAGGGGCACCAGCTTTCGGCAGCCCGCCGAGCGGCGGCCCCATGGACGCGTGGATCGGGCTGGCCCCGATGCGCAACGTGCCGTCACCGGGATGGCCGGAGTGGTACGCCGAGTACCGGATCCAGCCCTACCTCCGGCGCGCACTTGACTCCGGCGCACTGCACACCAGCGAGGCCGCCGTGATCGACAACGTCTGCGAGCGCATCGCGACGCTCGGGGTGCCACCGGAATTGCCTTCCCGGCTGCACGGCGACCTGTGGAACGGCAACCTGCAATGGGACGGCGAGCAGGCATGGTTGATCGACCCTGCCGCGCACGGCGGGCACCGCGAGACCGACCTCGCGATGCTGCGCCTGTTCGACTGCCCGTATCTCGACCGGATACTCGGCGCCTACCGCGAGGTCGCACCGCTGGCCGACGGCTGGGCCGAGCGGGTGCCGTTGCACCAGCTCTACCCGCTGCTGGTGCATACCGTGCTCTTCGGCGGCGGCTACGCACGGCAGGCGGTGGCAGCTGCGAGGCAGGCGCTCACGCTGCATTCACGGTAACGACCTATCGTGGTGACGTGCGGCGATTGAAGTTCCTGCTACGACCGGGTTGGTTGGCGCTGGTGGCTGCCGTGCTGGTGTTCGCGGGCGCCTGTTTCTGGTTCCTCTCGCCGTGGCAGTTCGGCCGCAACGCGGGCAACGAGCGCCAGAATCACGCCATCGAAGCCTCCGAGCACACTCCTGCCGTCCCGCTGCAGCAGTTCCTGCCCGCCAACCGTGAACCCGCCCCTCCCCAGCTCTGGCACAAGGTCACCGTTACCGGCCACTACCTGCCGAAATTGGAGACCCTCGCCAGGCTGCGCACCAACGCAGGCCAGCCGTCCTACGAGGTGCTGACGCCACTGCGCAGCACGAACGGCGAGCTCGTGCTGATCGACCGCGGTTGGATCGGGGTCAACAACGGGCATGTTCCGCGCTACGCCGCGCCGCCTGCCGGAACGGTGCGTCTCACCGCGCGAGTGCAGGCCGACGAACAACCAGACCCGGCGAACCGGCCACCGCTGCATGTCGCTGGACATACCGAGATCTACC
>JBOHEL010000332.1:0-5815 GCA_050700995.1 Sciscionella sp.
GGTCACCCGTCGCGAGTTGCACGATCAGGCCCAGCCCTGTGACCTGTAATTGCAGGTAGGGCAACAGGAACACGATACCGAAGATCGCCGAGATGGTGCCGAGTGTCTTGCTCCGGTAGACGTCCTCGATGAAATCCGCCTGCGTGAGGTAATCGCGGTGCTTGCTCAGCCGCCACAGCCGGGGGCCAAGGAAGTACAGGCCCATGAACGCGATGGGGATATAGGGCAGCGCGTAGAACGCGGCGACGCCGTGGCCGAAGGCCAGCCCAGCCATACCGAGGAAGGTGAATGTCGTGAAGACCTCGCCCGCCTGCAGGAACCAGATGGCGCTCGCGCCGAACTTGCGGCCGCCCACTGTCCACTCGGAAAGGTCGCTGGTGGGCCGCCGCCTGCCGACGAAACCCAGCACGGCGATCACGATGATGCCTACCAGGGAAATTATCAGCGTGGTGCTCATTCTTCATCACCCGCTTCGTTGCCTTCCCTGACGATCTCGAACACCCCGAGGACTGCGCTGATCAGCAGTACTCCGAAGATCACTGTCCACCACAGCAACGAAGGCAGGCCGAGCCACAGATGCGGACCGTGGATCGCGGGCAGCGCGACCAGACCCAGACACGTCACAGGAGGGATTGTGGCGAGGAGCCATTTCCACCACATATGCGGACTCCCATCACCGAGCGCGTGGAAAACCAGGACAGTTGTACGTCCTGGGAGTCTTGCCGTCAACGGTTGACATTCCGTGGTCAGTGGTGGGGGATTTCCACCCCCTTTGCCGCAGGAGATCACACGGCCGATCGGCTCCGGCCGCCGTCGTGCTACCGCCGATGCCACCACCTTCGCACAGTCGAACCCGCCACCAGTTACACTGGCCGAGGACCCCGTGCGGCGTTCAACTTGTGAATCTCCCCAGGGCCGGAAGGCAGCAAGGATAAGCGAGCTCTGACGGGTGCGCGGGGTCCCCACTTTCCCTGTTCGGCGCTGGAGCGCCTTCCCGGTGTCCTCGCGCGGTTCCCGCTCCTGGGCACCCGGCTAGCGGCGTGGGTTTGTCCATGGTGAAGTTCGGGCGGCCCGCAGCAAGGCCAGGTATGCCTGCTGGACACTGGGTCGGCCTGTCACGTCACCGTCCATGCGAACTTCTTCCGGTCCTGGCAGCGTGCCCACCCGCAGCCAGCGTTTGCCGCGCAGCACGTGCTGCGCCTCCTGCCACCACTGATTCGCCGATCGCCGCACCCGTTCCTGGCGTGCGGCCGCGGCCCGCAACCGCTCGTCCGCAGCGACCAGTTCAGTCTCCAACTCCGACGCCCGCAGCTGCTCCCAGCGCCGCACCTGCTCGCGCGTTTCGCCCAGTCGTGCGACAACGGCCTTGTAACGTGCCACGGGGTCCTGGCTCATCCCGTGCGATCCTCTCCCAGCGCGGGAATAAGCGCCGACACGTCGAACGGGATGATGACTTCCGGCCGGGCGTGCGTGGCACGATCGAAGAACAAACCGCGCCGTTGCCGTGGCGCCCAGTCGATGACCTGGCCGGCGGCGAGCGCGGAAAGCTCCTGGCCGTGCACGTCGAAACCCACCCAAGCGCCGATATCGTCGTTCGGGCCGATCCCGAGTGCGGCCTTCAACCGGGACACACTGCGCCACCAGCCGAGCACGTGACAGCCGCGCTCCGGCCCGTATTTCAGGATCTCGCGGAGGTCGTCGCCGGGGCTGTGCCGCGAGACGGGATCTTTTCGCTCCAATATGGACTGTGCGGCATCGACGGCGAGCAGTACCAGATGATGCTCGCCACCCTTGCTCCCGGCCAACTCGGTGGCGGTGCGGGCCAGCACGTCGTCGAGGTCGTTTGATACTGGCCGCACCGTTCGTCCTGCCCCCCGCAGCGCGCCCGCGAGTTGCTCGGCAACCGTGACGGCCTGCTTGGTCGCGGCGACGATGGTGAAGCGGCTGTCCGCGTCCTCGCCAAGCGCGAGTGCGGCCGAACACACCACGGAGAGCGAGTCTCGCCACGCGGACCCCAGTACCGCCAGGTGCCTGCCGGGCTCGGCGGCCAGCTCGACCGTTGCCGCGCTTCCAGCCAGGTCAACCCGCTGCCCGACAACCGCTGTGGCTCGCCGCGTGACACCGTCTGTCCACTGCGGAGAGTCGCTGCCGTCGAACAGTCGAGGAGGGGTTTTCGGGGCGTAGTGCTCGAAGAGCCGCTCACGTAACCCGCCGATCGCGTCTTCTGCGGTTGATTCGGGAATCCGCACTTGCTGGTTCCCGTGCGGGAGACCGGAATCATGATTCACCACGGCGTGCCAGCGCGGGATTTCCAGTGCCGCGTTGTTGTTCTCCGCGAGCACCCGCCGCGCCTTCGGAAGCGCCACCCGCAACGTGAACTGCTCGAAGATCGCGGGCTTGCCCCAGAACGCTTCGATCCCCGCGACATCCTGGCTCGCCAGCACGAGATGGATACCGGCGGAGCGGCCTCGGCGCGCGATGTCCTCCAGCAGCCTGGTGGCCGTGGCCGTGACCGCGTCCCGCTCGGCGAACAGGCACTGGAACTCATCAACGACGGCCAGTATCCTCGGCCACGTCCCTTCTGGGTCTGCGGTTTTCAGCTCCTCCAGCTTGCTGACCTCAAGGCTCTTAGCCGCGTTGGCTCGGCGCCGCAGCTCTTCGCCTAGGTACTCCAGTAATGCCAGACCGAATTCCCGATCGGTGTTGACGTTGACACCGACCAGCTTGGCGTGCGGCAACCAGCTAGGGTCCCGCACGCCCGGCGCGAACTGTGCGAAGGAGACACCTTCCTTGAAATCCATCAGGTAAAGTTCGAGCTCGTCAGGGGAGTAGCGCGAGGTGAGGCTACCGAGCATCGCGTAGAGGAAGTTCGTCTTCCCTGACCCGCTCGGGCCACCGACGAGCACGTGCGGGGTGGCGTCCCCGATGACCAGCTCCACATTGTTGCCCTCATATCGGCCGATCACGCCGCGCAAGCCGAACTCGGAGGACTCGCTGCCGAACTGGGCTGGCAGCAGGTCTGCGAGCTTCGGCGGCCTGCCCCTGCCGGTGATCGCGACGTCGGCGACGGTGGCACAAGCCGCCGTTACCCGGTCAGCCGGTGGCGGTTCGTCCAGCCCCACCACCAGGTCCCGCCCTGTCATGCTGCAGCGTGCGGTCCGCTCGTCGAGCAACTCGACCGATTCTGCCGCGCTGTTCACGACCAGCGGAATGTCCACGAGCACGAGCGCGACACCGGCCGCGGGCCCGTTGCGCGCGATCCGCTGCAGTGCCCGCTCGGCACCGGTTTCCAGCGGTTCGCCATTGCCGAAGAGCACCGCGATCTGCCACGGCTCCCGGTTGTTCCCGGTGGCGCGCGCGTACTCCGCGGCAGAACTGTGACCGCCGAGCAGCATCCGGTCATGGATAGTGCGAATATCGTCGGAAAGCTTGTCCAGCAAAGGGCCCAGCCGGGTCGGATCGTGCGCGGTGAGCAGGTTGGCCTTTGCGAGCGGCCGCATACCGGGCAGTGAACCGGTGAGCTGCGCGGTGTCCCAGACATGCAGCCGTACCCTGCCTGGCGCCATTGATCCGACTACCCGAAGCAGCAGGTACTCAACCAGCCGCTCGGCCCGCGCCCGCAAATTCACCGGTGCGCTCAGGTACAGGTGCGCGCTGTCCAGCAGTGGCACCGCGACCGGGAACTCCCCGGTGCCTTCTGGCGTGGTCGCGCCGATGCGCCAGAGTGCGGGTACCTCGTCGCCGTCAAGCTTGCCCGCGTTGCCGAGCCATTCTTCCCACGGTTGCCAGCTTGCCTGCGCCTTCTCATCCGCGACCAGCGCGGCCAGGGTGTCCGGCCCCGCTGCGCTCCACCCGGCCAGGATGCCGTCGGCCTTGGCGACCGAGGCGGCGAGCACGCTGCCGCGAACCGGGTCGCGGGCGAGTTCGAGCAACTCGGGCTCACGTCGCGCGTTATCGACGCCCGCCTGCAACACCGAGAGTTCGTATTCGCAGCGGTCGTATGCCGTCCTCGCGGCGGCGTGCTCGTTGTCGGCGGCGGCTAGCGTGCTCGCGATGGTGGAGCGGAACGTCTCGAAGGCGGTCTTGATTCTCGCGCGTCGCCTGCTCGCCATCGTGTTACAGCGCTTCCGCGAAGGAAGCCACGGTGGCATTCGAGCGCTCCAGTCGATCGACTATCAGCTCCAACCGGCTCTCGGCCATCGTGAAGTGCTTACCCAGCGTGGGGCAGTCCTGGCGCGGGATGTGTTCGCCGAGGATGGTGCGGGCTTCCGCCAACTCCTGGCGTGACCTTGCTACCGACGCCAGTGCGGCGTCGATCGCGGAACGCGCGGCGGCCAGCTGCGCCAGCACCTCGTGCAACGCGGAGGAACCGGTCATCACAGGTGCCCAGAGTAGCTTTCCGCCGCGCTGATGCCCGCGCTGATCGTGCCCTGTACCCCGGAGATGTTTTGTAACGCCTCGGCGAGCAACCCGTGGGCCTGCGCGATCTCGTCGTTCGCGCTGCCCTGCGTCGAGGAGACGAGCGCGGCCTGCGACTCCTCGAGGGCCGTGGCGGCCTCGGCGAGCGCGGCCATGCTGCCGCGAGCCTTCTCGCTTGCCAGCGCGATGCCTGCCCGGACCTCTTCAACACTTGCCATCGGCTCTTGGTGATCCTTCGCTATTGCGGTTGGAGGCCATGCAAGATCGAACTTAGCGAGGTCCGGTCTGACACGATCGAGGGGGCACCGTTGGCCGCGGCCGTCGGGGTGCACCGGTACCCTCACGGCGTGGCGCTCGCCCTGTACCGCAAGTACCGTCCGGCCACCTTCGCCGAGGTGGTCGGGCAGGAGCATGTCACCGGGCCGCTGCGGACCGCGTTGCGGGCAGGCAAGGTGAATCACGCCTACCTGTTCTCCGGCCCGCGTGGCTGTGGCAAGACGTCAAGTGCACGTATCCTCGCCCGCTCGCTGAACTGCGTGAGCGGGCCGACCGACGAGCCGTGCGGCGAGTGTGACTCCTGCGTGAACCTGGCGCCCAACGGGCCCGGCAGCGTGGATGTCGTCGAACTCGACGCGGCAAGCCACGGCGGGGTCGACGACGCTCGCGAGTTACGGGACAAGGCGTTCTACTCGCCGGCCGAGTCCCGCTATCGAGTGTTCATCATCGACGAGGCGCACATGGTGACCACGCAGGGTTTCAACGCCCTGCTCAAGATCGTGGAGGAACCGCCGGAACACCTGGTGTTCATCTTCGCGACCACCGAGCCGGACAAGGTGCTCCCCACCATCCGTTCGCGCACGCATCACTACCCGTTCCGGCTGATCCCGCCCGGCGCGATGCGCGAGCTGCTTGAGCGCAATTGCGCCGCCGAGGGCGTCACCGTAGAGCCTGCGGTGTTTCCGCTGGTGATCAGGGCTGGTGGCGGTTCTGCGCGAGACACCCAATCCGTACTCGATCAGATGCTGGCGGGTTCCGGGCCTGAGGGCATCAACTACGAGCGGGCGGTGGCGTTGCTCGGCGTCACCGATGTCTCGCTGATCGACGATATGGTCGACGGCCTGGCAGCAGGCGACGGCGCCGCGGTGTTCGGCACCGTGGAGCGGGTCGTCGAGGCGGGCCACGACCCACGTCGGTTCGCTTCCGACCTGCTCGACCGGCTGCGTGACCTGGTGTTGCTGCGCGCGGTGCCGGATGCTGTCGCTCGCGGGCTGGTGTCGGCACCGGATGACGAGCTGGCCAAGATGGCTTCCCAGGCACAGTTGCTCGGCCCAGGCACCCTCACGCGGTACGCCGAGGTCATCCACGGTGGCCTCACCGAGATGCGGGGGGCTACCGC
>JBOHEL010000333.1:0-5758 GCA_050700995.1 Sciscionella sp.
CGCCCGCCAGTTGGCCAGTTTGTGACTGTAGCACGACGGTACGTCACCATTTGGGGAGTTCGCCGAAGATCACACGCACGCACAGCCACCAGGGGACAACTAACCGTGCTTCACGCGGAGCCGCCCGATTCATGCGGCATGTCACCCTTCGGCAGCAACGCGATATACAACTCGGTTGCCTCGGTGTACTGCCGGTAGGCATCCTCGTCGTCCGAGCCACCGGCCGCCATCATCTCGGCGTAGGCCAGCGCGTGCGCGGCCTCGACATCGCAGGCGAGCCGCATCTCCTGCTGGCTGGCCTGCAGCCCGCGTCGTATCTTGGAAACCGCGTCCGGGTCCAGGCCGATCTGCTGGTGGACCCCGCGCATCACCGCCTCGCCTTCAGCGAAACGACGCGCCGTGCCAGCCATACCGTCGGCGAGGCCGTGCAAGGTAGCCACCCGCCGCCGTAGCGGAGCAGCCGGATCATCCGGCTGCTCCGCTTGCCCATCGGCCATCATGCCCGTCCCGAAACTTCGCTCAGACGTCCAAGAAACGGACATCCCTAGCGTTGCGGGTGATGAAGGAGCGGCGCGCGACGACGTCCTCACCCATCAGCACCGAGAACAACTCGTCGGCGGTGGCTGCGTCGTCCAACGTCACCTGAAGCAGCAGCCGGTGGGCTGGATCCATGGTGGTTTCCCACAGCTCGTCGGCATTCATCTCGCCAAGCCCCTTGTATCGCTGGATGCCGTCTTCCATATTAATCTTCTTGCCGGCAGCGAGCCCCTGCTCCAACAGTCCGTCGCGTTCCCGGTCGGAGTAGGCGAACTCCGGCTCGGCTCGCTGCCACTTCAGCTTGTACAGCGGCGGCTGCGCCAGGTACACGTGCCCGTGCTCGACCAGTGGCCGCATGAAGCGGAACAGCAGCGTCAGCAGCAGCGTCCTGATGTGCTGGCCGTCGACATCGGCATCGGCCATGATGACGATCTTGTGGTAGCGCAGCTTCGACAGGTCGAAGTCGTCGTGGATACCGGTGCCGAGCGCCGTGATCAGCGACTGCACCTCGTTGTTCTTCAACACCCGGTCGATGCGGGCCTTCTCCACGTTGATGATCTTCCCGCGGATTGGCAGGATCGCCTGGAAGTGCGACTCCCTGCCTTCCTTGGCCGAGCCGCCAGCGGAGTCGCCCTCCACGATGTAAAGCTCGCACTCATCGGGGTTCGTCGACTGACAGTCCTTCAACTTGCCCGGCAAACCACCGATGTCCAGCGCACCCTTGCGCCGGACCAGCTCCCGTGCCTTGCGAGCGGCCATCCGCGCCTGCGCGCTGCCCACCGACTTGTTGACGATCGTCCTGGCATCCGAGGGGTTGCGCTCGAACCAGTCGGCGAGCCACTCGTTGCAGGTGGTCTGCACGAACGTCTTGGCCTCGGAGTTGCCGAGCTTCTGCTTGGTCTGCCCCTCGAACTGTGGGTCCGCCAGCTTGATGGAAATGATGGCGGCGAGACCCTCACGCACATCATCGCCGGTGAGGTTGTCGTCCTTCTCCTTCAGCAGCTTCTTGTCCCGCGCATAGGCATTGACCACGCGGGTGAGCGCGGAGCGGAAACCCTCCTCGTGGGTACCGCCCTCCGGGGTGTTGATGGTGTTGGCGAAGGTGTAGACCGAGGCGTTGTACTGCGAGTTCCACTGCATCGCGACCTCAACTTCAAGGCCATCACCCTTGGCCTCGAAGGAGATCACTTTGCTGTGAATCGGCTCCTTGCTGGCGTTGAGGTGCTTGACGAAGTCCTCCAGCCCGCCCGGGTAGCAGTAGGTGCGCTCTTTGATCCGCGCGGACCGGCCCTCGGCGTCGGTCTCGGTGTCGGTCTCGGCGACCCGCTCGTCGCGCAGCACAATGGTCAGGCCCTTGTTGAGGAATGCCATCTCCTGCAGCCGTCGCGCGATGGTCTCGGTGTTGTACTCGGTGGTCTCGAAAATGTTGGAGTCGGCCCAGTACGTCACGGTGGTGCCGGTTCGGTTGGTGGCAGCACCCTGCCTCAGGTCGTGCACCGGTTTGGTGTCCTCGTAGCGCTGGGTCCACAGGTAACCCTTGCGCTCGATCTCCACCTCGAGTGCGGAGGAGAGTGCGTTCACCACGGACACCCCGACACCGTGCAGCCCACCGGACACCGCATAGGAATCCGCGTCGAACTTGCCACCCGCGTGCAGCGTGGTCAGCACCAGCTCCACGGTAGGGATCTTCTTCACAGGGTGGGTGTCGACCGGGATACCACGTCCGTCGTCGTGGACCCGCACCCCACCGTCGGCGAGCAGCGTGACGTCAACCCTTGTCGCGTAACCCGCCATCGCCTCGTCGACGGCATTGTCCACGACTTCCCACACCAGATGGTGCAGACCGCGCTCACCGGTTGAGCCGATGTACATGCCCGGACGTTTGCGAACTGCCTCAAGGCCCTCAAGCACGGTGATGGACGAAGCGCTGTAGTCGTTCTTGTTCGCTGCCACGAGCCTGGTTTCTCCTCAAGGTATTGCGCGCGAGCGGACTTCTCGTAACGCGACGGCCGCTGTACTACCCCATACTACTGGTCCACCCTCCCAGAACCGGCCCTAGGACACCCCTAGCGTCCCGCGAGATCGAACAAAATGAGCTTTTTCACGATGTCACTCATCCGTAAGTGTCACGGGGACCTCTGCCGCGTACGTGCCGCGGACCGTACCGCCAGCTCGGCGCCGAAGGTCCCTGGATTCGCATCCGCTTCACGACTCCGTGCCCGAGCTTCTGTGCGATCATGGCGATCAGCTGCCGCTGCAGTAGCCGCAGCTGGGTAGCCCAGGCCGTGGAGTCCGCACGCACCGTCAGCTCGCCGTCGGTCAGGGCGACAGGTTCGGCATGCTCGGCGACCTCCTCACCGACCAGCTGCGCCCAACGCACGAACACCTGCCCGCCGGAAAGCTGCTCGGTCCAGCCGTGCTGGCTGGCCACCCTGGCTGCCAGGCGCCCAAGCGGTTGCGGGTCGCGGTCGTCGGCGCGAGGCCCTGACCATCGCCTGCGCCGCCGCCGGTCGACCACACCCGCGCTTGCCGAGTACCCCTTCGGTCCCTTGCGACCACCCCGTGCCTTGGCCGCGGCCTGCGCCGCCCGCAACGCCTCTCTGGCGAGGTCCACGCCCTTGAGGTCTGCGCTCGGGTTCACCCTCGGTGTATCACCACCCACGCCGGTATTGACCGTTTCAATCCCGTCTGCACCGATTTTGGCAGCACTGTTATCCACACCATCCACAGGGTTATCCCCAGAAGTGGGACGTGTCACAACGTTTTCGCTCACCCTGGGTGGTCGTGTCGCCGGCTGATTCCCCGGTTGTGTGCGCCTATCGGGCAAGGATTTCACCACCAGCCACCTCGTAACGGGTACCGATCAACTCCGCGGGCACGTCCTCCTCAACGGCTGCGGTGACAAGGACCTGCTCGGCGGCCACCGCCACCTGCGCCAGCCGCCCGCGCCGCCGCCGGTCCAGTTCAGCGAACACATCATCCAGGATCAATACCGGTTCCACCCCATCGCCACGCAGCAACTCGTAGGCACCCAACCGCAGCGCGAGGGCGAAGGACCAACACTCACCGTGGCTCGCATACCCCTTGGCCGGTATCTCACCCAGCATCAACTCCAACTCGTCGCGGTGCGGGCCGAGAAGGCTGACACCGCGGTCGAGCTCCTGCGGTCGCACCCGGAGCAACTCCGCGACGAGCGCGTCTTGAATACTCGCCACATCCGCTCGGCCACCAGCGGATTCCGGCTGCGCATCGCCGAGACTCGAACGATAGCTGATGCTCACTTCCCGCGAGTCCGGCGCCACCCCGGCGTATGCCGCGGCTACCTGCGGTGCGAGATCGCTGACCAGGTCCAGCCTGGCGGCGAGCAGCTGCGCGCCGTGATGAGCCAGGTGCCCGTCCCAGACTTCCAGTGTGCGCAGATCACCATCGCCCCCGGACCGCCTGGCGTTGCCAGCCGTCTTCAGCAGCGCGCTGCGCTGTTTGAGCACACGGTCGTAGTCCGACCGCACCCCGGCAAACCGTGGAGCGCGAGAAACCAGCAGGTCATCGAGGAACCGTCGGCGATCACCTGGATCACCACGCACCAGTGCCAGGTCCTCGGGGGCGAACAGCACCGTACGCAGGATGCCGAGCACTTCGCGCGGCCGTGGCACCGGACCGCGGTTCACCCGAGCGCGGTTCGCCTTACCCGCGGTGATCTCCAACTCGACGGTCAGCTCACGCTCGGCATTGACTACAGCACCGCGCACCACAGCCCGGGGACAACCGTGCCGGATCAGCGGCGCGTCGGTCGCTACCCGGTGCGAACCGAGGCTGGCCAGGTATCCGACCGCCTCAATGAGGTTGGTCTTGCCCTGGCCGTTTGCGCCGAGGAGCACCGTGGCGCCTGGCGCCAGCGCGAGATCGGCGTGTTCCCACGACCGGAAGTCCTTGAGCTGCAAGTGGCGGACGTGCACTCGCTAGGCACCGGGGGGTGGGCCGGCCTTGTGCGTGGCATGCCCACCGAACTGGTTGCGCAGCGCGGCGATCGCTTTCATCGCGGGTGAGTCCTCCTGCCGGGAGGAGAACCGCGCGAATAGCGCCGCCGATATCACCGGAGCGGGCACCGCGTGGTTGATCGCTTCCTCAACGGTCCAGCGCCCCTCGCCTGAGTCGGCGGCCCAACCTTCGATGTCCTGCAGGCCAGGATCCTCGTCCAGTGCCTTGACCAGCAGGTCCAGCAGCCATGAGCGCACCACCGTTCCGCGCTGCCATGCCTTGAGCACCGCGGGAACATCGGTGACCTCATCGGAAGCCGCGAGCAGCTCATAGCCCTCGGCGTAGGCCTGCATCAGCCCGTACTCGATGCCGTTGTGCACCATCTTGGCGAAATGGCCCGCGCCGACGTCTCCCGCGTGCGCGAAGCCTTCTTCGCGGGGGCCGGGCGGCCGCAATGCGTCGAAGAGCGGCAACGCGCGCTCGATACTCTCCTTCGAGCCGCCCGCCATCAGCCCGTACCCGTTCTCCAGGCCCCAGACGCCGCCTGAGACACCGCAGTCGACATAGTCGATCTTGTGGGCTGCCAGCTCCGTCGCGTTAATCTTGTCGTCGGTGAAACGCGAGTTCCCGCCGTCGATCACGAGGTCGCCCTCCGCCAGCAAGCCGGAGAGCTCCCTCACCGTCGCCCGCGTCGCGTCGCCCGCTGGCACCATGACCCAGAGGACCCTTGGCGCTGCCAGCTCGCCGACCAGGTCGGCGAGCGATTTGGTGTCGGAGACCTCAGGGTTGCGGTCGTACCCGATCACCTCGTGTCCTGCGCCGCGCAACCTGTCGCGCATGTTGAAACCCATTTTGCCGAGCCCAACGAGTCCGAGCTGCACGTGAAGATCCCCTCTGTCCGCGACTGTTATCGGTGGAGCACTCAGCCTGGCAGCCGCACCGGCATCAGCAGGTACAAGTAGCCAGGCACGACCTCGCCATCGCCGTCGACGGGTTTGATCAACGCCGGGCGATTGGGCGTGGTGAATGACAGGTGCGCGCGCTCGGTGCGCACCGCGGCCAAGCCGTCCGTCAGGTAGCCGGGGTTGAACGCGACGGTCACCGGTTCACCGGAGAACTCGACGGGCAGTTCCTCCTCGGCACTGCCCTCGTCCTCGCCCCCTGCCGTCAGCCGCAGTCCAGCCTCGCTGAATTCCAGCCTGACCTGGTTGCCTCGCTCGGCCATCAGCGACACCCGCTTGAC
>JBOHEL010000334.1:0-5746 GCA_050700995.1 Sciscionella sp.
AACTCCGGGTCGGCGTGCAGCGGGTTGAGGTCGCCGTTGAGCCGGTACCGCAGTGCCTGGTCGGGCGTGGTCGGCGTGTCCAGCACGAGATCGGCCTCCCGCTCTGGGGCCTGCCACCGCTGCGACCGCCCAGCGTGCAGGACCTTGCGCAGGTCGATGTCGATGCCGGGCATCGACATCGCGAGGGCAGGGCCGTCACCTGCCGAGAGGCCCTGACCTGCCACCATCGCGAAGGTCGGCAGCACCCGAAGGTCACGCTCGTAGGTGTAGCCAAGCTCCGGGTCCGCCGCGTCGCGTGCAGCGCCGAGGCTCAGGTGGTAGAGCAGCACGTCGCGGCGGGTCCAGCTCGCCTCGCGGGTCGACGGTTCGGCGCCGAGCGCGGTGCTCACGTCGATCGGCACGTCAGCTCGCCCCCTTCCGCACCGAGGGCGCGGGATCGCGCGGCAGGCCGAGCAGCCGCTCGCCGATGATGTTGAGCTGCACGTCGGTGGTGCCTCCCGCGATCGAGAGGCACCGCGTGTTGAGGAACGTCCACATCGGATCGCCGCGGCTCGGGTTGCCGTGCAGGGCTTCGACGCCGAGCCATTCCACGGCGGCCTCCCAGACCTGCTGGCTGTGCTCGACCCCGACCAGCTTGGCGATGCTGGACTCCGCACCGGGCTGCTGGCCGGACAGCGAGCGCAAAGTGGTGCGCAGCCCGAACAGCCCGCCGGACTGGGCGTCACACAGGATGCCGCCGAGCACAGCCAGCCGCTCGTCGTCCATCGTGGACTGCCCGTTCCTCGCGATCGCGAGCAACTTCTCCCCTCCGCTGCCAAGCGAGGAGCCGTGCGAGAGCGACACCCGCTCGTTGGCCAGCGTGGTGCGGGCCAGCTTCCAGCCGTCACCCGGTTCGGCGACCAGCATCTCGTCGGGCACGAACACGCCGTCGAGGAACACCTCGTTGAACAGCGCGTCGCCGGTGAGCTCGCGCAGCGGGCGGATGTCGATGCCGGGGGCGGACATGTCGAGCAGGAAGTACGACAGCCCCTTGTGCTTGGGCGCGGCCGGGTCGGTGCGGGCCAGCAGGATCCCGTAGTGAGCCTCACGGGCCATCGAGGTCCACACCTTCTGGCCACTGACCTTCCAGCCGCCGTCGACCTTCTCCGCGCGGGTGGACAGCCCCGCGAGGTCGGAGCCCGCGCCGGGCTCGCTGAACAGCTGGCACCACACGGTCTCGCCGCGCAGCGTGGCGGGCAGGAAGCGGTCCTGCTGCGGCTGGCTACCGTGCGCCACGAGCGTTGGCACGACCCACGCGCCGATCACCATGTCCGGCGCGGTCAGCCCGGCAGCGCTCAATTCCTCGGCGATGACGACTTGCTCGACGGCGCCGGCGCCCTTGCCCCACGGCGCTGGCAGGTGCGGGGCGGTGTAGCCGTGCCAGGCGAGGTACGCGTCCCGCTCGGCGCCCGAGCGCTGCGCAGCAGGTGCGAGCTCGGCGCGCACCCGCTCGCGGATCCCGGTGGCCTCCTGCGGCAGGTCCACGCCCAGTTCGCGGCGGGCTCCCGCGAGGGTGAGCTCGGCGACCCGGCGCCGCCAGCGGGCGGTGGAGCCGAGCAGCAGCCGCAGCGTGTGCGCCCTGCGCAGGTACAGGTTGGCGTCGTGCTCCCAGGTGAAGCCGATCCCGCCGAGGGTCTGGATGCAGTCCTTGGCGCAGGAGAACCCGGCCTCGACGGCGGTGGCACCGGCCACGGCCACGGCGAGCGCGGCCTCACCGGGCTCGGTGCTCGCACCGGCCTCCACCGCCCGCGCGGCGTCCCACGCGCACACCCTGGCCTGCTCGGCGCGGGCGAGCATCCGCGCGCAGCGGTGCTTCACGCCCTGAAACTGGCCGATCGGGCGGCCGAACTGCTGGCGGGTGCGGGCGTACTCGGCTGCGGTGGCGGTCGCCCAGTCCGCCAGCCCGGAGGCCTCCGCGGCGAACAAGGTCGCGGCGAGCTCCAGCGGCAGCTCGCCGTCGATCGCGAGCACGTCACCCGAGGGCACGGTCACGCCATCGGCGCGCACCCTGGCTAGCCTGCGGGTGAGGTCGTGGCTGGGCAGCTCGGTGACCTCCAGCGCCTCGCGGGGCAGCACCACCCAGCGGGTGTCCTCGCCGTCGCGCGCGGGCAGCACGAAGATCCCGGCCAGCGGCCCGCCGGGCACCGGCTCCGGCTCGCCGGTGACCCGCAGCTCGCCGCCGGTGCGCGCCAGCCGGAGGCTGCCCGGCCGCAGTGCCACGGCGCCGATCGTGGCGCCCTCGGCCAGCTCGGGCAGCAGCCGGGTGTGGCCGCCACGGTGCAGGATCGTGGCGGCGAGCGTGGTCGGCAGGAACGGGCCCGGCACCATCCCGTGGCCCAGCTCCTCGGTGACCACGGCGAGCTCCAGCAGGCCGTACCCCGCGCCACCGGCGTCCTCCGGCAGGTGCAGACCGAGCAGGCCCTGTTCGGCCAGCCGTGGCCAGAACGCGGGCAGCACGGCGGCTTTCGCGTCCACGGCCTGGCGCACCACCTCTGCGGTGACGTGCCTGCCGACCAGCGCGCGCACCGAGTCACGCAGGTCGCGGTGCTCCTGGGTCAGTCCGATGGTCATCCGGTCCCCTCGATCCGTTCGATGATGGTGGCGGTGGAGTGCGCGCCGCCCGCGCACATGGTGACCAGCGCGGTCGACTTCCCGGCGCGTTCCAGCTCGTGCACGGCCTGGGTGATCAGCCGCGCTCCGGTGGAACCCACGGCGTGCCCGAGCGCGATGGCGCCGCCGTTGACGTTCACCCTGCCCATATCGGCCTTGAGCACCTGGGCCCAGGACAGCACGACGGAGGCGAACGCCTCGTTGATCTCGACGAGGTCGATGTCGGCGATCGACATGCCGGCGTCGGCGAGCACCTGCTCGGTGGCATCGATCGGCCCGTCGAGGTGGTAATACGGGTCCGAGCCGACCATGGTCGATGCGAGGATCCGTGCCCTCGGCCGCAGTCCCGCCTCCTCGGCCTTCCGCTCGCTCATCAGCAGCACCGCTGCCGCGCCGTCGCTGATCTGCGAGGAGTTGCCCGCGGTGTGGATGCCGTCGGGGATCACCGGGCGCAGTGTGGCGAGGGCTTCCGCGCTGGTCTCGCGCAGCCCGCCGTCGCGCTCGACCACCGCCGTCTCGCCGGTCGGCCCGTCCTCGCCGAGCACCGGGGCGGTGACCGGGATGATCTGGCTGTCGAAGCGGCCCTCGGCCCAGGCGCGCGCGGCCTTGCGCTGCGAGGCGAGCCCGAGCGCGTCCACGTCGGCGCGGGCGATGCCGCGCCGAGCAGCGATCCGCTCGGCGGCGGTGAACTGGTCGGGCATGTCCAGTGACCAGCTCTGCGGGGTCGGCATACCGGTCTCGGGCGTGACGGCCTTGCCGAGGAACACCCGGCTCATCGACTCCACCCCGCAGGCGATGCCGGTGTCGATGGTTCCCGCCGCGATCAGCCCCGCGACCAGGTGCATCGCCTGCTGCGACGAACCGCAGGCGCAGTCGATCGTGGTGCAGGCGGCCCGGTACGGCAGCCCGGCGTGCAGCCAGGCGTTGCGGGTGACGTTGTTGGACTGCTCGCCAGCCTGGGTGACGCAGCCGCCGATCACCTGCCCGACGGCCTCCGGCGCGACACCTGTCCGCTCGAGCAGGCCGCGCTGCGCGAGCCCCAGCAGCTCGGCCGGGTGCAGCCCGGACAGCGCGCCGCGGCGCCTGCCCACCGGGGTGCGGGCGGCGTCGACGATGACGGCCTCGGCCATGGTGCTCTCCTCAGGTGCTCGTCCTGCCACTAGCTAAAACTAGAATTAATTCTGGTATAGCACAAGGGGTGCGCTGGCGCCTTCCACCTCCCCCTTGCATCAAGTTAGAATGAATACTAGTTTTTGGGTTCGACAGTACGAGACCTCGCAGAACGGGAGCTACCGGCAGTGAGCGAGACAACAAGCCTTGCGGGCCGCGCCGCGATCGTCACCGGCGCCGGGGCGGGGCTGGGCAGGGCCGAGGCGCTGGCCCTCGCCGCGCACGGCGCCGACGTGGTCGTCAACGACATGGGCCCGGCCGCGGAGGACGTCGCCGCGGAGATCAAGGCGATGGGCAGGCAGGCGGTCGCGGTGACCGGCGACGTCAGCGAGTGGGCGCTGGGCGAGCGGCTCGTCGAGGCTGCCGTCGACAGCTTCGGCAGGCTGGACATCGTCGTCAACAACGCGGGCGTGCTGCGGGACACGATGCTGTTCAACCTCACCGAGCCGCAGTGGGACGACGTGATCCGCGTCCACCTCAAGGGTCACGCCGCGGTGTCGCGCGCGGCCGCGGTGCACTGGCGCGCGGCGAGCAAGAAAGCCGGCGGCTCGGTGTACGGGCGCCTGGTCAACACCTCCTCGGAGGCGTTCCTGTTCGGCGCCGCGGGCCAGCCCAACTACTCGGCAGCGAAGGCGGGCATCACCGCGCTGACCCTGTCCAGTGCCCAGGGGCTGGCACGCTACGGCGTGCGCGCCAACGCGATCTGCCCGCGCGCCCGCACCGGCATGACCGAGCACGTGTTCGCCGACGACCCGCAGGGCGAGTCCCGGTTGGACATTCTCGCGCCGGAGCGGGTCGGCACCTTCGTCAGCTACCTGGCCTCGCCCGCCGCCGACGAGATCAACGGGCAGGTGTTCGTCGTCTACGGCGACATGGTCGCGCTGATGGCGGCGCCGACGGTGGAACAGAAGTTCACCGCGGGCGACGGGACGTTCAGCGTCGAGGAGTTCGACCAGCAGCTCACCCCGTACTTCACCGGCCGCAGCCCCTATCAGGGCTACGCCGCCTACAGCGTGGCGAAGCTGGACACCACCGGCATCGAGAACATCGCGGGCACGAAGAAGTAGCGCGCCGGCAGGAACCTTGTTGCGGGCCATGGCCGGAATCGGAAACACTCCGGCCATGACCACTGTGGAGGAAGCCTTCTGGCTCGCACACGAGGGGCTCGCACGCGAGGCACCCGGCTCGGTCGCGACGACCGCCCTGCTGTTGCGGCTGGCCGGTGACCTTCCGGAGCGGCCCAGCATCCTCGACATCGGCTGCGGCCCGGGGCCCGCGACGCTGGAGCTCGTCACCGAGACCGGCGGCACCGCCACGGCGATCGACCTGCACCAACCGTTCCTGGCGCGACTGCGCGAGCGGGTCACAGCTGCCGGGCTCGGCGAGCGGATCCACATCCTTGCCGCGGACATGCGGGACCTACCCCTGCCGACGGCTGCGCAGACGTCGTCTGGGCGGAGGGGTCTGCCTACCTCATGGGCTTCGACCAGGCGCTGGCTTCCTGGCGGTGCCTCCTGCGCCCGCACGGCGTTCTGGTGCTGACCGAAGCGGACTGGACGACGCCGCACCCGGCTCACGGCGCGCGGGAGTTCTAGGAACATGGCTACCCGGAGGATGCGCAGCACAGCGGGTAACGTCGCCGCCACCCAGGACGCCGGCTGGACCGTCGCGGCCACCTACCTGCTCCCCGACTCCGACTGGGCCGGGTACTACGACCCCCTCGCGGCGCGCCTCGACACCCTCTCCGCCGAGGGCGTCGACCCCGACGTGCTCTCCGAGATCGGCAACGAGATCCAGCTGCGCCGCGACCACGGCGGCGACTACGGCTACACCGGCTACGTCCTGCGGCCCCGGTGCGGACTCCTGCGCAGGCGAAGTATGTCGAAGGTCGTGCACGTCCGCGAGGACCGGCCGCACTGCCATGGTC
>JBOHEL010000335.1:0-5743 GCA_050700995.1 Sciscionella sp.
CCGTGGTCTGGCGAGCGCACTGACCGAAGCCATCACGGCATTGTGCTCCTAGCGTGTCATGCCACGAGATCCCGGGTGGAGACACTGTCCAGGGTGGAGACACTGTCCAGGGTGGAGACACTGTCCCGGGTGGAGACACTGTGGCATCGATCCGGCGAACGCCGCGTATCGGACGATGTGTCCAGGGTGCCTCCAAGCGGGTTAACGCTCGACGTTGAGCAGGTAAGGCAACGGTGCGGAATCCTGGGGAGAAGGTCGACGGCGTGGAACACGGCGCCAGATATGCGGTGTCACCACGAGAATCCAGACTCGTTCGGGTGATACTGACGATCTTGCTTGGGTTTGTCCAGGAATTAACCCGGCACTGTGCTGCTCTGCTGAAGCATCCCCGGTGTGCCCCCCGGTGGCCATCGCGGCCCGCCGGGTGAGGTCACGGCGAACAGCGAACTGTTCTTGCGACACCGACCCCGAGAGCACGGAGGATTTTCTCGCCATGGCGAGTGAAACGCAGCAGCGCACGGCAGGCCCACCAATGCGAGAGCTGGTGAACAAGGTACCCGCCGTCACGATCTTCTTCTGGATCATCAAGGTACTGGCCACCACGGTGGGGGAGACCGCCGCGGATTTCCTGAACACGAACCTGAACCTCGGTCTTACCGGAACGACCTACATCATGGGCAGCCTGCTGGTCGTTACGCTGTTCTTCCAGTTCAGGTCCACGAAATACGTGCCTGGCATCTACTGGCTCGCGGTGGTGCTGATCAGCATCGTCGGCACGCTGATCACCGACAACCTGACGGACAACCTCGGGGTCGCGCTGCGGACGACCACGATCGTCTTCAGCATCGCGCTGATCGCGACGTTCGCGGTGTGGTATTCCAGCGAGCGAAGCCTTTCGATCCACACCATTCACACCCCGAAGCGGGAGGCGTTCTACTGGTTGGCCATCCTGTTCACCTTCGCGCTCGGCACCGCGGCGGGCGACCTCGTCGCCGAGCAACTCAACCTCGGCTACTGGGTTTCCGCGCTGCTGTTCGGCGGGCTAATCGCGGCTGTCGGCGTCGCCTACTTCCGTTTTGGACTGAACGGGGTGCTCGCTTTCTGGGTCGCCTACATCCTGACCCGCCCGCTCGGCGCTTCCTTGGGTGATCTGCTCTCACAGTCCCGCGGTGACGGCGGCCTCGGCATTGGTACGACAGTGACGAGCGGGCTCTTCCTCGTCACGATCCTTGGCCTCGTCGTCTACCTGAGCGTCACCGGAAAGGACGAGCAGGACGACATGACGACATCCGGAAATGAGCTGACCGGGCACCCAGGCTTCACCGGAAACCGAGAACGGGTCGAGTGATCGCGGTCCCGGTGGGCGGACGGACGGCGTTTCCCCGGCCGCGACCTGAACCGCGGGCACCTCATGCCCAGGTGCGAAACCCAGAGCCCAGTGCTTTCCGTTAGTTGGCTCACCGCTAACCCGGTCGGACGCATCATGAACCCATGGCCATGACCCCTGGGGCGGTGACCTCGATTTCGCGGGCCCGCGGCGTCCGGTTGGGTGGTGCTACGCGTGAAGCGTGACTCCGCGATTCGGATTGCCGTGCTGCTGCCCGACCTGCTGGGTACCTACGGCGACCACGGTAATGCCTTAGTGCTCGCTCAACGGTTGCGTAAACGTGGCTGCTACACCGAGATAGTCGAGGTGCCCTCGGACGCGCCGGTGCCAGGCGGCTGCGACATCTATCTCCTCGGCGGCGGTGAGGACATCGCGCAAACCGAAGCCGTGCGGCTGCTGGAACGCAGTGCGTTCGGCGGGGCCGTGGACAGGGGAGCAGTGGTGTTCGGGGTCTGCGCCGGTCTGCAGATCCTCGGCCACGGCACGGTTCACGCCGATGGCACCCACAGCGCCGGTCTGGGGATGCTCGACGTGACCACCTATCCCCGGACGCAGCGTGCCATCGGAGAAGTCGTCGCCGACGCGTGCCTCGAACCGGCGCTGGCCGACCCGGTGCTCAGCGGATTCGAGAATCACCGTGGCCACACCGTGCTCGGCTCCTCGGCAACCCCACTCGCCCACGTCAAGATCGGCGTCGGCAACGGGAACGGAACCGAAGGCGCGGTCGCGGGGCGCCTCATCGCGACCTACCTGCACGGTCCGGTGCTGGCTCGCAACCCTTGCCTCGCCGACCACGTGCTCGCCCTGGCCACCGGGTCACCGCAGGCCGCACTCGCACTGCAGGATCTCCCGGCGCTGCGCAGGGAGAGGCTGGCAGCCGCCGCGCACCGGCGATCGCTGGTCCGACGCGTCAGCACCGCGCTGACCCCGCAGCGTTGGCTCACCCCTGGCGTGCCGGGCCCGTCCAGCGACCGCTGGTAAGCATCGGGGCTCATGCACCGCCCGCGGTGACCACCATGTCCGTGATGAAACCGGCCACCAACCCGACGAACACGCCGTAGTAGAGCAGCGTTCGGCGGCGGGCTTTCAGCGCGACGCCGGTGAGCTGGATGACGACATAGAGGATTGAGCCAGCGGCAAGCGTGAGGAAGATGACGCTGACCGCGTCGCTGGTGAACTGTCGTCCCACCAGGGTGCCGAGAAACGTTGGACCGCCGCCGATCGCTCCCATCAGCAGTAGGAAGCCCCATCCTGGCCGGTCGCCGTCGGCGGCCAGCGGAGCGACGATGCCGAAGCCTTCTGTCGCGTTGTGCAGCGCGAAACCAATCACCAGGAGCGTTGCCAGCGCAAGCTCACCCTGGGCGGCGCTGCCGCCGATCGCGAGACCTTCGCCGAAGTTGTGCAGCCCGATGCCGACCGCGATCAGCAGCGCGAGCCGTCGTGGTTGGCTCCAACGAGCGCTGCGTCGGGTGCCCAACTCGTCGACCGCCATCGCCCCTGGACCGGCAGGTGCGGACCGGCCCACGGCGCGATGGGCGAGCCAGCTCTCATAGCCGACCAGGCTGAGCAAGCCGACACCCAGCCCGGCGAAGAACAGTACCCCGAATCCGATCACCGGGCCGAGCGTCCCAGTGCCATCGTGGACCTTGCGCAGCGCCGCGTCGATCGGTTCGAAGGCGTGGGAGAGCACGTCCCACACCAGAAACAGCAATACCCCGATCGCGGTGGCATTGAGGAACACCCGCAGGCCTGGTGCCGGTTTGCGTAGCCTGCCCACCGGCAATCCCAGCAGGATCGTCACCCCGGCGACGAACCCCAGGATCAATGTCTGAGTCTGGCCCATCGACGGTTGGCCCCTTCCGTATCCGCTGCGGCCCTCGCCAGGCAGCCGTCGTGTGATTTAGGAAAGGCTCGCCTAATTTGAAGGTTGTGTCAAGGTGACCTCGCGCGCACACCCAACCACTTACTCCGCACCCGCGGCGCCACGATCCGCATCACCGGCATCAGGCACGTCTCGCGGTCTGGCGGACCGATCGACTGCCGGGTTCGTCGAAAGTCGCCATCGCGCTGGCGACGGCGCGGAGTTGATCATCCGTTGCCTTCGGAGTGGCGGTGAGGTGGAACGTAGTGGGTCTGGCTCCATGCGGCGCGCGCGCCGGAGTCGCCGATCCTGACCACCTGTACCGCTGAGACGATCGCAAGCACGACCGTGAGCGCGGCCAGCGTCATCGCGACCGGTCTGGCCCAGCGGACGGTGGTCGGTGCCGTCACCATCGCACCAGGCCCCTCGGTACGGGCGGTGCGGTCGCGGTAATGCTCGACGAGCATCAGCGCCGCCACGGCAACAAGCAGCGGCGCGACGAAGATCAGCAGCTGGTCGCCAAGCTCGGCGTGCTGGTTGATCAACGGGTTTCGCGGGAGACGGGCACGGAGGTCGCCACCGCTGCTGGTCGCGATGGGGATGACCGCCGTGGCGAGCGCGGTGATGCCCACGGTCGGCCAGCCGTAATGCCGGCGAGCCGCGGGCCACAGCGCGACGACTATGCTCGTCAACACCGCCAGTGGCACCAGCACGACAACGGCGTGAATCACGAGCACATGCAGGGGCAGACCAGCGATGAAGGTTGGCATTGCGGTGGATGACTTCCGTTCGGCGAGTGGTCGGCTTGATATCGCTGATCGTGCCGAAGGAAGCTGGGAATGTTCTTAGAGGCAGCCGGTCACTGGGTCAGTGCGGGCAGTGTCAGCCGCAGCGTAGCGCCGCCACCGGGCGCGTGGTGGGCGGAAACCGTGCCTCCGTGGCGTGCGGCGATCTCGCTGACAAGCGCGAGCCCGATCCCGTAACGTCGCTGCCTGATATTCCCGACGGCCGGGTGATCGTCATGTGTCGACGCGAATCGCTGGAAGAGGTGCGGCAGGATAGCGGCGTCGATGCCGGGCCCATCGTCGGTGACGTCGACAACGACGCTCGCCCCCGAGTGGCTGACGGTCACAGTCACGGTGGTGCTGGCGTGTCGCGCCGCATTGTCGAGCAGGGCGGTCAGTGCGCGTCGCAGGCCCGCCCGCGTGCCGCGTACCGCTACCGGCCGATGCTGCGACCGGGCCGTGATGGTGATCGAGCGCTGCGCGGCGTCCGCGGCTGCCGCCGCGCAGACCTCGTCTGCCAGCGCGACCATGTCGAGCGTGTCGCTCGGCGCGTCGGTGCGGGTGTCGGCGGCGAGCAAGAGGTCCTCCAGGATGTCGGCGAGGTAGCCGGCGTCGCGGACCACGCCATCTACCTCGCCCGTGACCGATTCGCGCTCGCTACCCTGCCTGAGGTGCCGCCGCAGCATCTGGGCGCGCGTGGAGAGCAGCGTCAACGGGGTGCGCAGCTCGTGGCTCGCATCGGAGACGAAGCGGCGTTGCAGCGCCAGAGCCGTGGCCATCGGTCGCACGGCACGGCGGCCCAGCCAGATCCCGAGCCCGGCCGAGAGCACTAGCCCAAGCCCGCCCGCGATGAGCATGGCGACGGCCAGCCTGTCCCGCTCGTGGTGGTCGGCGGTCAGGTCCAGCGCGGACTGGGCGGCGCCCGCGCCGCGCCGCACCGTGTATACGCGGTACTCCCTGCCTCCCGCTCTCACCTCGTCGGTCTCGGTCACACCGGTACGCGCCGTATGCCGGAGCGCGGCGCGGTCAGGCAAGCCCGCTGGTACTCCTGGCGTGACGGCAAGGCCGGTCGGTGATTGGATCGCCAGCCACATCCCCGCAGGCGGGTCGCCGACATCGTCGGCGCCCGTGGCGGCCTGCCGCAGTAGCGTGGCGGCCTCCGCGTGCTGGCCGCGCAACACGATCAGTACCGCCAGCCCGGAGAGTACGACCACGATCCCCGCGACGCACAGGGCGACTTGCAGGCCCAGCCGCCACATCGCGCGGCGCAGCAGGGCCGCGTCGGCACCCGCGCGCGCCGTACCCCGCCATCCCCGTTTGCGCAGCCGGGATACCCATGCGCTGTTCACGCCGTGCCCAGCTGGTAGCCGCGCCCTCGTACCGTGGCAATCACAGTGCGGCCGAGCTTGCGGCGAAGGTAGTGCACGTAGGTGTCGACCACGGCTTCGCTCTCGGCCTCGGCGAAGACGTTCGCCAGCAGTTCACGCCGGGAGAACACATGCGATGGCCGCGCCGCCAACTCCGCGAGCAATGCGCATTCACGTTCGGACAACCGCACCGGCTCAGCGGTGTCGTCGCCACCGGCGTACGCCACCAGGCGCGCATCGAGATCCAGCCACCGGGTGCCCAGCGGCAACGACCGCGCGGTGTCCAGGTGGCGGCGGCACAGCGCGCGTAAGCGGGCGAGCAGTTCGTCGACATCGAACGGCT
>JBOHEL010000336.1:0-5714 GCA_050700995.1 Sciscionella sp.
GGTGGAGAAGCTGCTCGACCCCGACCCGCTGCGCTACATGTGGGTCGACGAGGGCGGGGGGCGGCTCGCCGAGTTCTTGCGGTGCGGCGATGAGGCTCTCGCCGCGGCCCAGCCGCTGCCGGGGCAGTACCGAGCACACGCCCGCACCGTGCCGGGAACCGTCGCGGCCGCGCGGCCGTCCGTGGCCGCGTCACCACGAGGGGACCTGCTGCATACCTGGGTGGAGTGGCAGAAGGACGTCGGCGAGTACGTGATGGCCGCACGGCAAGTCGCAGGCGGCGAGTCGGGCGAGCCCCAGGTGCTGTCCGGCGCAGCGGCCGACTGCTACCGCCCTACCGCGGCCTTCGACAAGGCAGGGCGCGCCTGGGTGTGCTTCTCGCGGGCCGAGGAGGGTCGGGTGAGTGTGTGGGCGTGCCGGTTCGAGGAAGGTCGGTGGAGCCGGCCAGAACTGGTGAGCACGACCAGCCACCCGTCGTTCAACCAAGAGGTTCTCGCCCACGCCGACGGCTCGGTAGAGGTGTGCTGGCAGGGACGCACCGAGGGCCGGTTCGGCATCTACTCGCGGCGGTGGTCCGGCGGGCACTGGTCGCCCGCGCTACTGGTGAGCGATGAATCCTCGGCGAACGTGTGGGATCCGGCAATCGCCGCAACCGCCGAGGGCGCCACGGTGTACGCCTGGAGCGAGTACCACCTGGGTTCTTACCGAATCGTGGTGCGCACGCGGGATCAGCACGACACGCTGACGGCGAGCAGGGCCGTGAGCTCTGGGACCGATTACGCCCTGCACCCCAGCGTTGCGGTAACCAACGACGGCGGCGTCTGGTGTGCGTTCGACGTCATCACGGTGCACGGGCACGGCGGCTCCGGTCCCACCAGGCTCCGGCAGGCGCGGACCTTACGCGGCAACGCGGATCCCTCCGGTATGCGCGAGCCCGGCGAGTTCGTCCCACCGGAGTTGCTGCCCGATATCGAGGCTTCGCTGCGGGTGGTGCGGATCGACGCGGACGCGGTCAGGGAGCCTTCCGGAGAGTTGGCCACGCAACTGGACACCACGCCGAGCGGACTGCCCAAGCTTGTCGCGACCGCGTCAGGTGGCCTTGCCATCGCTTACCGGTATCACCGCAGGTTGCCGCTGATGACCTACTACTGGGAGGTCGCGACCCAGACGCTGGGACCGGACGGGTGGTCGCAGCCGACCACGTACACCGCGAGCGACGGCACCCTGGAAGAGCCCAGCGTGGCTGCGAATGGGGAAGGTGCGGTCATCGCCTGGCAGACCGACGGGAGGTTGGGCCGCGGCTTGCAATGGACCGAGGGGTTCGGCGGCAGGGAGTGCCCGTTCCTGCTTGAGCACCAAGGCGAGGCGATCTGGCACAGCGTGCACGGCACCGGCGCCGTGCGCTCGGCAAGCATCCCGGTCCCCGCCGGGCCGCCCGCCGCCGCCAGGGTTCGCCCCGTGGTGCACAGCGAGCGCCGTCGAGAGGCACGAAACTGGGTGACCGCCGAACGCGACCGCTACCGCACCGATGTCGGCGGCACCACCTACCAGCTGTACTGGGGCGATCTGCACCGCCATTCCCTCGTCAGCCGCTGCACATCGGGTGACGAACCGTCGCTGGAGGATTTCTACCGCTATTCCTGGGATGTCTGCGAGTACGACTTCTGGGCCGTGACAGACCACGCCGAGAACAGCAGCGACTACCAGTGGTGGAGTATCCAGAAGATGGCGGACCTCTTTCGTATCGAGGGCCGGTTCATCCCGCTGTACGGGTTCGAATGGACCGGTATGAGCGGGCACCAGAACGTGATCTTCGGCGACGTCGCACGCGGCGCGCCGATCTACTCGTCCTACGCGCAGCCTTCCTCGACGCCCGCGCGACTGTGGGAACTGCTCGATCGGCATCCCGACTACCCGGCGATCACCATCCCCCACCATCCGGGGTCGGCCATGGTGCCATTCGACTGGGACTACTACAGCCAGCGCTACCTGCGACTGTCCGAGGTGTTCCAAGCCTGCCGGGGCAACTACGAGGACGAGGGCTGCTTCCGGCAGTACTCCGACGGCACGCTGCCAGGCACTTTCGTCGCCGACGGGCTGCGGCGTGGCTACCGCTACGGGTTGATCGCGTCTTCGGATCACGGGCACGGCGCCAGCTACGTGGGTGCCTACGCCGAGAGCCTCGACCGGGCGTCGGTGTTCGACGCGCTCTACCAGCGCCGGGTGTTCGGCGCGTCGACGAGGGACCTGGTGGTCGATTTCCGCATCGGTGACGCCTTCATGGGATCGGAGACGGTCGCCTTCGGCGAGGTGGAGCTGCGCGGATACGCGCGCGGATACACCGACCTTGCCCGCATCGACATCGTCCGAGCCGGTGCCACCGTGCACTCGGTCGTGCCCGAGCTGGATCTACCCGAGGGTTGGCTGAGGGTGCCGATCAGGTTGGAATGGGGCCGGGGGCACGCCACCGTGGCGTGGGACGGCACCATCGACATCGACGGCGGGGAGATCCTGCAGACGCCGTACTGGAGCCCGGAAGTCACCGACGCCAGCCACCACCAACTGAGCTGGGCGGCTAGCACCAGGACCTTCGGGGAGCCCTACGGCGCGCAGCGCGGCGGCATCGAGCTGACCTTGCTTGGGGCACCCACCGCGACGGTCACGCTGCGCACCGCACACGGCCACCTGAGCGCCCAGCTTGGCGAGCTCGCCGGTCGGGTCACCACGATGCCGGTCAGCTGCGCGGGGCAGTTCCTCATCCAGCCTGGGTTCGGGGGCTTGCACAGCATCGGAGCCAGCGAGCACCGGTTGCGCTGGCAGGACACCGTGACGGACGCGACATGGTACTACCTGCGTGCGATACAGGTCGACGGCGAGATGGCCTGGTCGTCCCCGATCTGGGTCAATCCCGGGTAGCACCTCGCAGGCACTCGCACCTACCAACCGGCCGTGAAGGAGCATCATGGGTTTCACCGTTGTCGACGACGCACCGGTCAGCGGTTTCCACCGCAAGCTCGCGGCGGCGTGTAGCGGCGGACCGCTGCTGGACGGCTACCTGCTGGGAATCGTCGGGGTAGCGCTCACCGGCGCCACCACGCAGCTGCACCTGAGCACCACGACGGTCGCCGTGGTGGGAGTCGCCGCACTGGTCGGCATGTTCTTCGGCGGCTTGATCTTCGGTCCCATCACCGACCGGGTCGGCCGCAAACCCATGTATACCCTCGATCTGCTCGTGCTCATCGTGGCATCGGTGCTCTCGATATTCGTCACGTCGGCATGGCAGCTTATCGCGCTGCGCTTCGTCATCGGCGTCGCCATCGCCGCGGACTACCCGATCGCCACCGCGCTGCTCTCGGAATGGCTGCCACGCAGGCGGCGCGGGCAGATGTTCACCTCCGTGATCATCATCTGGTACGTCGGCACCGCGCTGGCCTACCTGGTCGGCTACCTCATCACCGCCTCGGCGGGAACGGGAGGCTGGCGCTGGATGCTCGGTAGCTCCGCGGTGCTGGCAGCCGCGATCTTCCTACTCCGCCTCGGCACTCCCGAGTCCCCCCGCTGGCTGGCGGGCGCCGGACGCACCGAGGAGGCCTGCCACGTCATCGAGAACGCACTGCACGTGCCGGTCACCGTCGCCGAACTGCAGGACGGCGCATCGGCGGGCAACCAGGCTCGCGGCAGCATCGCCGAACTTTTCCGTGGCATCTACCTGCGCCGGACCGCGTTCGTCGTCATCTTTTTCACCTGCGCGATCATCCCGCTGTTCGCGCTGCTCACCTTCGGACCGCAACTGCTGGGATCTTTCGGTCTTGCGGGCGCGGGCAACCTCGCCAACCTCGGCACGGCGATCATCAACCTGGTCTTCGCCCTCGGCTGCCTGCCCGCGATGCGGCTGCTGGAAACAGTGGGCAGGCGCAAGACCATCACCTGGTCATTCGCGCTGATGGTCCTGCCGCTGATCGCCCTCGGCGCCTGGACCCACGCGCCCGCGCCGTTCGCGGTGGGCTTCTTCTGTCTGTACGCGCTGTTCTCCGGCGGCCCCGGGATACTGGAATGGGGCTACCCCAACGAACTGTTCCCGACCCGCATCCGTGCCGCTGCCGTCGGCATGGCCATCGCGCTGACCCGCTTCGGCGCCGCGATCGGCACCTTCCTCGTCCCCGTCTCGCTCACCACCCTTGGCACCGCGACGACTATGTACATCGGCGCGGGCATCACCTTCATAGGATTCCTGGCATGCCTCGCGTGGGCAGAGGAGACCCGCCACCGCTCACTGGAAGAGACCGGTGCAAGCGCGGCGTCCCCAATCGCAGCGCTCCCCGTGCCTGCCCGACAATCAGCGCTTGACCACACTATCGCCGCCAAGCCTCACGTGGCGCCAAGCCGACCGGAATGACCTCAGCCGGTGCACGATACCAACATTGTGGACATCTGTACACGTACTAGGTACAAATGTACACTAATGTCCTGCCGACGGTCACTCCACGAACCGCCACCCGACAACCATGATCGGAATACGCCGGTATGAAGGACCTCTATATCGACGGGAACTGGACGGAAGCGCGCTCCGGGGCCACCGCTAACACCCTCGACCCTTCCGACGCGAGCGTGCTCGCCACGGTCGCGGACGCCGGCCCGCCCGACGTCGACCTCGCCGTGACTGCCGCGAGAAGGGCGTTCGACACCGGTGTCTGGCCACGAACGGCTGCCAGGGAACGCGGCAAGGCGCTGCTGCGTATCGCCGAGCTGCTGCAGCGAGACCGCGCGGAAATAGCCCGCGCGGAGAGCCGGGACACCGGCAAGACCCTGGCCGAAGGCGGCATGGACGTGGACGACGTCACCGCCTTGTTTCGTTACTACGGTGGTATCGCTGGCACGCATGCCGGGCGCGTAGTGGATGCGGGCGATCCGGACGTGGTCAGCAGGATCGTGCACGAACCGGTCGGGGTGTGCTCGCTGATCGCACCATGGAACTACCCGCTGTTGCAGATTTCCTGGAAGATCGCCCCAGCACTGGCCGCGGGAAACACCATGCTCATCAAGCCGAGCGAGCTCACCCCGCTGACGACGATCAAGCTGGTCGCCCTCACCGAGGAGGCAGGGGTACCCGCAGGCGTGGTCAACCTGTTGCTTGGCCGTGGTGACACCGTCGGCGCCGCGATGGTCGAGGACCCCAGGGTGGACCTCATCTCCTTCACCGGCGGCCTGCACACCGGTGAGAAGATCATGGCAGCAGCCGCGAAAGGCGTGCGCAGGGTGGCACTGGAACTCGGCGGCAAGAATCCCAACGTGATCTTCGACGACGCGGACTTCGACACCGCGGTGGATTACGCGCTCGCGGCGGCGTTCCTGCATTCCGGCCAAGTGTGCTCGGCTGGTTCCCGGCTGATCGTGCAGGACGGGATTCACGACCGGTTCGTCGACGAACTGGCGGCGCGCGCCTCCAAAATCCAGCTGGGCAACGGGCTCGACCCGACCACCGAGGCAGGCCCCCTGATTTCGGCCGAGCACCGCGCCAAGGTCGAGAGGTACGTCGCGGGTGCCGTGACGGCAGGCGCCACCCTAGTCACCGGCGGCATCCGGCCGGAGGAACCAGCGCTCGCCGCAGGGTTCTTCCTGCGCCCTACCGTCTTCACCGGATGCACCCGCGAGATGGCGGTTGTGCGGCATGAGGTCTTCGGCCCGGTGGTGACCGTGGAACGGTTCGGGTCAGAGC
>JBOHEL010000337.1:0-5713 GCA_050700995.1 Sciscionella sp.
ATGCGGAGGTGCCTGACATGGTGGAGCCTGCGGCCGGACCGGAGTCGCTGGCAATTGCCGGGGAACTGTCGGGCAGGATGGCTCGACTGCTCGATGACGTACTGGCGGACAAGCAGCGGGAGATCTTGGTTTTGCGTGTCGTAGTGGGACTGTCCGCGGAGGAAACCGCCGAGATGGTCGATTCCACGCCCGGTGCGGTGCGGGTGGCGCAGCATCGAGCGCTGATGAAGCTCCGCAAGCACATCACAGCGGAGGAGGTGGCCTGATGGACGAGCAGCGAGAAGACGACGAGGCGCAGAGGGCCACCGAGGCGGTGGACGCGCCGGAGTCACCGGTAGCAGGCGCGCTCGACCTTGGTGCCGTGCGGGCCGATGACGCACTGCTCGACGCGCTCGGCGGTGCTGACCCCGATGTGGCGAGCTTGTCATCGAGATCAACCGGCTTCGGCGACCCTGAACTGGCGGCGTTGCTGCTGTCCTGGCGGCAGGAGACCGACAGCGAGCCCATAGGTGAGCTTGTCGATGTCGACACCGCCGTGCGAGTCCTTGCTGCGGCGAAGGCGCGCCCAGCGCGTCGCCGCCACCGCGTACTCATTCCGGTGGCCAGCGCGGCAGCGGTACTCGCGATCGCGTTCGGTGGCGTCAGTGTCGCCGCGAAGGACGCCCACCCCGGCGACACGCTGTGGGGGCTGACCCAGGTGCTCTACGCCGATCACGCCCGTTCCATCGTGGCCGCAGCCGCGGTTCGCACCCAGTTCGACGCGGCCCGCATCGCGATGTCCTCCGGCCACCGTGCCGATGCACTGGCAGCGCTGTCGCAGGCGGCCAAGACGCTGCCGACGGTACAGCCCGATGACGGCAGGAACGACCTGCAAACTACCCGCCAGCAGCTACTCGACGAGGTTACCGGCGTCTCGCACATGCCGGGTACGAGTGACACCAGCGCGCAGCAGACACCGACGATGACCACCTCACCGACATCGCCAGTGACGAGTACCACCAGCCCGCCGCCGAGCTCGGGAACGCCGACCACCACATCGCAACCGCCCAGCACATCGCCGACGACCACCACGGCGCCGAGCGACACCAAGTACGGCACACAGTCTGGCGGTCCATCTGATCCGGGAGTGTCTGGATCGGGCAAGGTGCCGGGGGTCACGCCCGGCGGTTAGCCTGCGCGATAAGCCCGGCTGGTCCAGTCAGGCTGGCCGCTACCCGGTCGCGGGTGTCCTTAGCGCGCGGTCTCCTTGGCGTTCACGCCGTCCGCGAAACCGCGGCAGTATTCCCAGGTGACGTAGTCGTCAGGGTCTGGTTCGAAGGCCGGCTCGTGCGGGCGCATCTTCCCGGCCTCCAGTAGCTGGCGGAGGCTGGCCCGCAGCAGCTCCCAGTCGTGGAAGTGCGGCTCCTCGCAGTCGGCACAGTCGACTACGACGCCCCGGTAGCCGCGTGGCTGCAGTAACGCCTGGTAGATGTCCAGGTCAGCGAGGTCTTCGACGAGTTCGGTTCGCTCCTGCTCACCGAGTTGCCCGTCAGCTTCGTCTGGCTCGTGGTCTGTATCCCCGTCATCCAGGGCGCCAGGAAGCTCCCTGGCGGGATCGTTCGGGTCGTCCGCGAAGGGGTCTGGAGGCATCGCATCGTGCGGCACGGTGGGCCACCGTACTCGCAGCGCCGCCGGATATCATGGTTGGGCTCGTTCCGCCTCTGTGAATCCCGCCCGATTGCCGTACCACCAGCTCAAGGAAGGCAGCTCATCCACACAATGACTGGATCGCAGCTCGATCATTCCGGCGCCCCCGCTGCCGTACAGATCCCTGCCAAGTTCGCGCAGCTCGGCCTGACCTTCGACGACGTGTTGCTGTTGCCTGCCGAGTCAGACGTGATACCGAGCGCCGCCAGCACCCGGACCAGGCTTTCCCGCCACGTCATGCTGCGAATCCCGCTGGTCTCCGCGGCGATGGACACCGTGACGGAGGCCAGGATGGCGATCGCGATGGCTCGCCAGGGCGGTATGGGCGTGCTGCAGCGGAACCTGCCGATAGAGGAGCAGGCGGCCGCTGTCGAGGTGGTCAAGCGCTCCGAGGCCGGGATGGTCACCGACCCGGTAACCTGCTCGCCGGAGGACACCCTGGGTGAGGTGGACGCACTCTGCGCAAAGTTTCGGATCTCGGGTGTCCCGGTGACCGACGCCGCAGGCGCACTTGTGGGCATCATCACTAACCGCGATATGCGCTTCGAGGTGGACCATGCCAGGCCGGTCAGCGAGGTGATGACCACAGCGCCGCTGATCACCGCGCAGGTCGGGGTGACGGCGGAGGCCGCTCTCGGCCTGCTGCGCAGGCACAAGGTGGAGAAGTTGCCGCTGGTAGATGGCGCGGGCAAGCTGCGCGGCCTGATCACGGTCAAGGACTTCGTCAAGACTGAGCAATATCCGAATGCCACGAAGGACACCGACGGCAGGTTGCTGGTCGGTGCCGCGGTCGGTGTCGGCGCCGACGGTCACCAGCGGGCGATGGCGCTGGCCGACGCCGGGGTTGACGTGCTCATGGTGGATACCGCGCATGGGCACTCCAGGGCGGTGGTCGACACCGTGGCGACGTTGAAGAAAGAGTTCGGCGACACTGTGGACGTGGTCGGCGGCAATGTGGCCACCCGATCGGGAGCGCAGGCGCTGGTGGATGCCGGTGCGGACGCCGTGAAGGTTGGGGTTGGCCCTGGCTCGATCTGCACCACCAGGGTGGTGGCAGGGGTTGGCGTGCCGCAGATCTCGGCGATCTACGAGGCCGATCTGGCATGCCGTCCCGCCGGCGTTCCGGTGATCGGGGACGGCGGCATCCAGTTCTCGGGAGACATCGCCAAGGCGATCGCGGCGGGCGCGAGCTCGGTGATGCTCGGCAGTGTGCTCGCCGGTACCGCCGAGTCGCCAGGCGAGCTGATCCTGGTGGGCGGCAAGCAGTTCAAGACCTACCGGGGTATGGGTTCGCTTGGCGCCATGCAGTCCCGCGGCGCCGCGAGATCCTATTCCAAGGACCGCTACGCGCAGGACGACGTGCTGTCGGACGACAAGCTGGTTCCGGAGGGGATCGAGGGGCGCATCCCGTTCCGCGGCCCGCTGTCGACGGTCGTGTACCAGCTGGTGGGAGGCTTGCGCTCGGCGATGGGCTTCACCGGTGCGAATACCGTCGCCGAGCTGCAGGAGGCGCAGCTGGTACGGATCACCGCGGCGGGCTTGAAAGAGAGCCACCCGCACGACATCACCATGACGACAGAGGCGCCGAACTACACGGCCCGCTAGCTACCCGTGCGCACTTCCAGGGGCTGGCGCACCGGAAAGTGCTCACGGGTCGGAAAGGGACTTGAAACATGCGGGAGCAGATCGAGATCGGGGCTGGCCGTACCGCGGCTAAGGCCTACGAGCTCTACGACATCGATATCGTGCCTTCGCGCCGAACCAGGACGTCGAAGGACGCCTCGACGGCCTGGCAGATCGACGCCTACCGCTTCGATATTCCATTGCTGACCCATCCCACCGACGCCACCGTCTCGCCCGCGACCGCGGTACGGATCGGGCAGCTCGGCGGGCTGGCGGTGCTCAACGCGGAAGGGATATGGGCGCGGCACGCCGAGCCGGAGAAGGCACTGGCCAGGGTGGCCGCCGCGGCGCGGTCGGACGATGACACGGCGGCGAACTGCGTGCTGCAGGAACTGCACGCCGAGCCGATCGATGAGGGCCTGCTGACCGCCGCGCTGCGGCAGATCGCCGACGCCGGTGTCACCCTTGCGGCGAGGGTGAGCCCGCAGCATGCCGCCGAGCTGGCGCCGCTGCTGGTTTCCGCTGGCGTGGAGATTCTGGTGGTGCAGGGCACCATCATCTCGGCGGAGCACGTGGCGCGGGACGGCGAGCCGCTCAACCTGTCGGATTTCATCGGCTCACTGGATGTTCCGGTGATCGCAGGCGGGGTCGGCGACTACCGCACCGCGATGCATCTGATGCGCACCGGTGCCGCTGGCGTGATCGTCGGGCACGGCCTGACCAACGGCGTGACCAGTACCGGGGATGTTCTCGGTATCGGTACCCCGATGGCAACCGCGATCGCGGAAGCCGCCGCGGCCAGGCGCGACTACCTGGATGAGACCGGTGGCCGGTACGTGCACGTGATCGCCGACGGCAGCATCGACTCCAGCGGGGACATCGCAAAGGCGATCGCCTGCGGGGCCGACGCGGTCACGCTGGGCGTGCACCTGGCCGCGGCGCGGGAGGCTCCCGCCGGTGGTGCTTACTGGACGACGGCGGCCGCGCATCCTTCGTTGCCCCGCAGCGCGGTGAGCGTCGAGGATCAGGACGCCACGCTGGAAGAGCTGCTGTTCGGGCCGACCAGCGACCCGCGTGGGAACCGCAACCTGTTCGGCGCGCTACGCCGGGCGATGGCCAAGACCGGGTACTCCGATTTGAAGGAGTTCCAGAAGGTCGGGCTGAGCGTTCGCGGCTGATATCTGTGCCGCGTCGTGATGTAGCCGCGGTCTTCGCCGTATTCGCCGTCAACGGCGCCGCGCTCGGCTCGTGGGCGACCAGGGTGCCTGCCATCACTACGCAGGTCGGCGCCCGGCCGGGCGGTCTCGGTCTCGCCTTGCTCGGTGCCAGTGTCGGCATGATCGTGGCGGCCGCGTTCACCGGAAGAGCCTGTGAGCGGTTCGGCAGCCGGGCGATGGTGCTGGTATCCGGTCTGGCCGCATGCGTGGTGCTGCCGATCATCGGGTGGGTGTCTTCGGTGCCCGCGCTAGGTGTGGTGCTCTTCGGGATGGGGGCCACTGTCGGGGCGCTCGATGTCGCGATGAATGTGGCCGCGGTGAAGGTGCTGCGCCGCGCCGAACGGCCGTTGATGCCGGTGTTTCACGCTGGGTTCTCGATCGGTGCGTTGCTTGGCTCGGCGGCCTCCGGCCTGGCGGCCGCGTCGGGGTGGAACCCGCTGCGGCATCTGGCGGTGGCCGCGATCGTCGCCGCCGTGGTGCTGGCCTGTTTCGGAACCGTGCTGCCAGCCGAGGCGCCGGTGGTGCACCCCACAGACGGTGGTGCACCACCCAGACGCGGGCTGTGGCGCCGGCCCGTGCTGTGGCTGTTGGCCGCCGTCGCGCTCTGCTCGGCGATCGCCGAGGGCGCCAGCTCGGACTGGTCGGCATTGCTCATGGTCACAGCCAAAGGAGTAGGCCCTGGCGCGGCGGCGCTGGCGTACTCGGGTTTCTCGCTGGCGATGGCGGCCGCCAGGCTCGCGGGGGCATGGGTCGAGCGCCGGGCCGGTCGGTGGCGGATGCTCCTCGTCGGCGCCGCGCTGGCGGGTGCCGGGCTGGCCTGCGCGGCGGTCGTCCCGTCGCCTGCCGCCGGTTACCTCGGTTTCTTGCTGGCGGGTGGCGGTCTGGCTTACTCGTTCCCTGTGGCGCTCGGGCTCGCTGGTGAGGTAGGTAGGCGGGGTGAGGTCGGTGGGGAACGCGAGATCGGGTTTGTGACCACCCTCGCGTACGCCGGGTTTCTCGCAGGCCCGCCGTTGATTGGCGAGGTGGCACAGGCGTGGAGCCTGATGGCGGCGTTCGTGCTGGTGGCGGTGATCGCGACCGCGATAGCGCCGGCCGCGCTGCTGGTCCGGCAAGCCATGCGGCGGGAAACGCGGCGTAACTTACCCCTGGTCAGAACTGAAGACTCCGCCTAATCTCCTGGTATGGGC
>JBOHEL010000338.1:0-5702 GCA_050700995.1 Sciscionella sp.
GCCACCCGAGCGGGTCTTCAAGACCCTTCTCGCTGAAGTCGACGGCGCGTTGACGGTCGCCGTCGTTCCGGTGGGAGGGAAGCTCGACCTGAAGGCGCTCGCTGCTGCGGTCGGCGGCAAGCGCGCCAGGATGGCTGAGCTGGCCCTCGCCGAGCGCGCCACAGGTTATGTCGCGGGCGGGATCTCGCCGTTGGGCCAGCGAAAGCGGTTGCCGGTTGTCGTCGATTCCTCGGCTGCCGGGTTCCCGACGGTATTCTGCAGCGCGGGCAGGCGAGGGCTGGAGGTGGAACTTTCCGCCACCCACCTGGTGACGCTGACCTCGGCAACGGTGGCCGCGGTGTGTTGCTGACGCCCCGACACACCCGGCCCGAGCAGCCAACGCAACCAGCTGCCGCGCGCCTTCCCGACGGCGCGCGCGAGCAGCACGCGGAATGCGAGGCCTACCAGTGCGGCAAGCAGCGCGCCGATTACCAGCGCCGCGATCACGTCATGCGGGTAGTGCGCCCCGACATACACCCGCGAGGCTCCCATCAACAGCGCAAGCGGGATGCTCAGCCACCCCCATCGCGGCATGGCCACCATGACCCCGACCGCCAGCGCGATCGCCACCACGGTGTGATTGCTGGGGAACGCATAGTCGGTAGGGGGGTCGCACGGCAGCACCGTCGTCGTGACGTGCAGCACGCGGCACGGCCGGACCTCCTGCACCAGGTTCTTGATGACATCGTTCACCACGAAGGCGAGCACCGTGGCGACCGGCACCGCGACAACCGCTGCCATCACGGTGTCCGCCCTGCGGCGGGCACCGGCGTACACGGCGACACACACCAGGCCAAGCAGCACGAAGCCGAGCACCGTGTAGATCTTGGCGGGCTCGTGCAGCCAGGGGGTGTGCCGTGCCCAGCTCACGACGTCGAGATACCACTCGGCGTCGATCGCGGTGCTGTGAAAGGAAGGAGTCATCGGTATGCGTCCTCAGCGTTCTCGATCCGTACCGTGAGTACTTTCGTCGGTTATAGCCGACGAAAGTACTCACGGTACGGGTGGCGGCTACTCCTGCAGCGGGCGCAGTACCCGTGCCAGCCACTCCCCGACCGCCCTCGTCAGCCCGTCGGCGTCCGCGGCGAGTGAGTGGGCGCCTGCCAGCACCACCACTTCGCGATGATGCGCGGGTTCCGGACGCCCGAACGGATCGCGCTCACCTTGCACCACCAGCGTCGGCACGCTGACCGCTGCCAGCTCCCCGTGCCTGCTCTTCTCCGGCCGCCCAGGCGGATGCACCGGGAACGCGAGACACAGCACGGCCACCGCCTGCCCAGTCTCGGCGGTACGGCAGGCCACCCTCGCGCCGGAGGATCGGCCCCCGAAAACCAAGGGAAGGTCAGCGAACCACCGTGCCCCCAGGTCCTCTGCGACGGCGAGCCACGCCGCATCCAACTGCAGGGCGGGAGCAGGGGCGCGCCTGCCCTGCACCCGGTATGGCTGCTCTACCAGCGCGACGTGCACGCCGGCGTCGACCGCCGCCCTTGTCGCCACCACCAGATCGGGCGATTCGATCCCACCCCCGGCGCCGTGTCCGAGCAGCAAGGCCGCCTGTCCCTCCTCCGAGCAGTGCAGCTCCGCGCGGGCGAGCCCGTACGGAGTGTCGATCTCGGCTCGGGTCACGGCGCACGTTCCGGCTCGAACAGCGTGAGCTCGTCCAGATCGGGAACCGCCGGATCAGTGGCGCGTGTCAGCAGCGATGGGCCGTTGTTGCGGACGTTGTTCACCTCGGAAGAAACCGGCCGCAGCTCAAGCCCGCCTACCAAATCCTCGGACGGCGGCGCGAGCAGCGAGGGCACCTCGTCAAGACCGGGGTCCAGCCACGCCTGCCATGCCTCGGGCGCCAGCAGCAGCGGCATCCGCTCGTGGATGTCCCGCAGCGGCCCAACCGCACCGGTCGTCAGCACCGCACAGGTGATGTGCGCAGCGCTACCGGCTGCCGCCTCGGGGTCATGCCATACCGCCCAGATCCCCGCCATCGCGAGGTTGCCGCCCGCCGCGCCGGTCATGAAGAACGGCTGCTTGCTCGTACCCTCTCGCCGCCACTCGTACCAGCCCGCAGCAGGCAGCAGGCACCGCCGTTTCGCCAGCGCGGTCTTGAACGCGGGCTTGCTGGCCGCCGACTCCGATCTGGCGTTGATCATCTTGCTGCCGATCGCCTGGCTCTTCGCCCAGTGCGGAACCAGGCCCCAGCGCATCACCATGACCATGCGCTCCCCCCGGTCAACCACGGTCAGCACTGGTTTGGTCGGTGCCACGTTGTAGTCGGGGCCCGGCGCCTCGCCCTCGGTGCCGTCTGCGGCATCGAACTCGGCCATCAGTGCCGCTGGGTCACTGGTCGCGGCGTACCTCCCGCACATACCGCACATCGTGACACGTGCGCGCACGGTATGGGAGATCATGGGGGCATGAGTTCGCACTGGCACGCCCCGTACGCCACCGGACCCGTCGACGCCACGGTCGCCGTGCCGGGTTCCAAGTCGATCACCAACCGGGCGCTGGTGCTCGCAGCTCTCGCCGAGGGGCAGAGCACCTTGCGCGGCGCGCTGCGCAGCCGTGACACCGATCTCATGGCGGCCGCGCTGTCCGCGATGGGGATTTCGCTGGAGTTCCACGGCAGCACGGTCACCGTCGAAGCAGGGCGCGAGCTTCACGGAGATGCCGACGTCGACTGCGGCCTGGCGGGCACCGTGATGCGGTTCCTGCCACCGGTGGCGGCGCTCGCCAACGGCGCGGTGCGCATGGACGGCGACCCGCGCGCCAGGGAACGCCCGATGGGCGCGGTGCTGGACGCTTTGCGGACGCTGGGCGCGACGATCAGCGGGGACCGGCTGCCGTTCACCGTTGGCGGCGCAGGCGCGGTGGCTGGCGGTGAGGTGACCATCGACGCGTCCGCCTCCTCCCAGTTCGTCTCGGGCCTGCTGCTCTCCGGAGCCCGCTACGACCACGGTGTGACCGTGCGCCACTACGGCGAGCCGGTGCCCTCGCTGCCGCACATCGACATGACGGTGCGCATGCTGCGGCAGGCCGGGGTGGAGGTTGACGACACCGAGCCGGACATCTGGCGGGTTGCACCGGGGAGTATCGCCGCGCAGGAGTGGCAGATCGAGCCCGATCTGTCCAACGCCGCCCCGTTCCTGGCGGCTGCCGCGGTCACGCGAGGCACGGTGACCGTGCCGGACTGGCCAACCGAAACCGCCCAGGCTGGTGCGGCCATTCGGGGCATCCTGGCCGAGCTTGGCGCCACCGTGACCCTGCGTGCTGGCGAACTCACCGTGACCGGTAAAGCGCAGCTGAACGGTCTCGATATCGACCTGCATGACGTCGGCGAGCTGACGCCGACCGTGGCTGCACTCGCGGTGCTCGCAGACGGGCCGTCGCGGATACGCGGTGTCGGACACCTACGCGGTCATGAGACCGATCGGCTCGCCGCGTTGGCCGCCGAGATCACGGCACTTGGCGGCGACGCCAAGGAGACCGAGGACGGCCTGCGCATCCGACCAGCACCGTTACGCGGTGGCACTTGGCACGCCTACGCCGATCACCGGATGGCGACCGCGGGCGCGATCCTCGGCCTCCGGGTACCTGATGTCGCGGTGGACGACATCGGCTGTACCGGCAAGACGCTACCCGACTTCCCCGGCATGTGGTCGCGACTACTCACCGACGTGCGGGTGTCGGGCAGGTGAGCCGGGGTGACTGGCGCAAGCTCGACGAGTCGGATGTCCGGGTCCGGCCTGGCAAGGGCTCCCGGCCGCGCAGCAAGCGCAGGCCGGACCACGCTGACGCGGAACATGCGCTGGTCACCGGCGTCGATCGTGGCAGGTGGACATGTGCGCTTGGCGGTGATCCCCGCCGCGAAGTGACCGCCATGCGTGCCAGGGAGCTCGGCCGTACCCCGGTCGTGGTCGGCGACTGGATAGAGCTGGTCGGGGACACCTCGGGCCGCACCGACACGCTGGCCCGCATCGTCCGCGTCAGCGAGCGCTCCAGCGTGCTGCGCCGCACCGCCGACGACACAGACCCTTTCGAACGGGTGGTGGTGGCCAATGCCGAACAGCTGGTGATCGTGACCGCGCTGGCGGATCCGCCACCGAGGACCGGCTTCATCGACCGCTGCCTTGTGGCCGCCTACGCCGGGGGGCTGACCCCGGTGCTGTGCCTGACGAAGTCCGATCTCGCTACGCCGGACGCGCTGCTGGCCGCCTATGCCGAGTTGGACCTGCCGGTGGTGGTGACACGATTGGACACCGCACCGGACGCGCTGGCGAGCACGCTAGCCAACCGGGTCTCGGCACTGGTGGGACATTCCGGCGTCGGCAAGTCCACCCTGGTCAATGTGCTAGTGCCGGATGCCGCTCAGCGCACCGGCGAGGTCAGCGCGGTCGGCAAGGGCAAGCACACCTCGGTGGCGGCGATCGCGCTGCCACTGCCCGAGGGCGGCTGGGTGATCGACACGCCGGGCATCCGTTCTTTCGGCCTGGCACACATCACCCCCGATGACATCGTCACGGCGTTCGAGGAGTTCGTGGCGATCGCGGAGGAGTGCCCATCCGGTTGCGGTCATCTGGGGCCTCCGGAGGATCCTGCCTGCATGCTCGACTCCGTTGACGCCTCGCCTGGGCGGCTGGCGTCGCTGCGCAGGCTGCTGACTTCCAGGGCAGGCCTGAGCGATCACACCGAATCGAGCTGATGCCCCTGCCGCCACTGGTAGCGTGCACCGCACACCGTCTGCCAGGGGGCCAACTATGTCTCGACTATCACGACTGTGCTGCACCGCGCTCGCCGCGACCGCGCTGCTCGCCGGTTGCGGCACGGGCACGGTCGCCGGTGTGGCGGAGCCCTCGGCCCATGGCGACACCGCGAACCTCAGCGCCCAACTCGCCAGCATGAGCGAAACCGTCAAGTACAACGCCGTCGCCAAGAAGTCCGTCCACATCACACTCAGCTCATCGACGGACGGCAAGGTCGCGATGTCCGGCGAGGGCGACTACGCGTTCCGCTCGGACGGCATCGACATGGACGTGAAGATGTCCGGACTCGGCGGGATCGCCGGGGGCGAACCCGGCGCCACTGCGGGCATGGGGACCGAGATGATCACGCTGAACGACATCACCTATATGAAAGGCCTGCCGACTTCGAACGGCAAACCCTGGATCAAGATCGACCCGAACGGCACCGACCCGCTCTCGAAGATGCTCGGCCCGATGCTGCGGTCAAGCCAGCAGTTCAGCGACCCGACGAAGCTACTCACCCTCGCCAAGCAGGCGGGCACGATCAACAAGATCAGTGACGATCAGATCGACGGGGAAGCCGCCACCCATTATTCGATCACCATCGATACCCAGAAGATGCTGGCCCAGATGCCCGGCTCGGACATGAAGAAGCTGGCGCAGGCGGGTGCCTCGGCGCTGCCGAAGACGTATCCGATGGACGTGTGGATCAACTCCGATAAGCTTCCGGTGCGCTTCACCATGGCCGAGCCGCTGCCCGGCAGCACCAAGACCACGATGCGTACCGACTTCACCGATTGGGGCAGACCGGTCACGATCGCCGCACCGCCCGCGAACCAGGTCGGCACGCTCCACTAATACCTGCTGAAAGTGGCTCTTGTGTAATTGATTTGCGTGAAAGTGGCTCTTGTTCCCATAGTTGGAACA
>JBOHEL010000339.1:0-5701 GCA_050700995.1 Sciscionella sp.
GTGCCGACCTGACCGGCGCGCGGCTGCTCGGTACCCGTTTGCAGGAAGCCGATCTGACAGGCGCACGCATCGACGCCAATGGTTTGGTGCAGGCCGAACTCACCGGGGCCCATGTCGATATGGAGACCGCGATCGCTTTCGCCGCCGCGCACGGGCTGTGGGTAGCCCAGATCTGAGGCCTCACCAGCCTTCGGTCGCGCCGCCGTCCGGTTCCGGCTCGATCTCGGCGAGATCACCTGCGGCGAGTAGTTCAGCCACGCTCTGTGGCAGCAGTACCGCCGTGCCACCGCCCTCCTGATCGAACCACGGGATGGCCTCTCCACTGAGTACACGCAGCGGTCGTTGCACCTGGTAGAGGTGATACTCGCGGTCCCGCCAATTCTCCGGGAGCGACCGTTGCCCGAAGGGTGTGCCCGCGGAGTAGGTCAGATTCCCGTTGGCATCGCCGTGCCTGTCGAGTTCTGTTCCGGCAGGCGCCTCGATCATGCGCTTGCCGCGGAACAGGGTGAGTGGTGGCTCTCCCTGCGTGGGCTGGATCGGCCAGCCGGCCGCCTGCTCCGGCTGCTGATCGGCACCGTGCTGCGTGGCGGGCTCCCGCCGCTCGTCCTGGTGGTCGGTGCTCATCACGCCACCACCGCCCGCGGTCTGCTCCGGCTCCCACCCGCGTTGATCCTGCGGCCTCACGGCCTCGGCACCGACAGGCTCCGCGCTCGCGCGCTCGCTGCCCGTGATCGCCGAGGCCGCCACGCCGCCGACCGCGGCGCTGCCGCCGAGTACCGCGGCCGCGCTCACGCTATGGGGCTCGGCGTGCTCGGGGGCTTCGGGTGTTTCGCCAAACTCTGGCTGCTGTGCCATCTGATGCGCAGCACCTGCGGGAACCTCATCCACGGCGTGGGCGGCATCGGGCAGCGGTGCCTCCACGCTGTGCTTGCCGCTCGCGGCCGCTGGTTCTGTTGCCATCGCCTCGTCGTCAGGCACATCTTCCCGCAGTGGTGCTTGGTCGCCGTGTGCTTGGTCGCCGTGTGCTTGGTCGCCGTGTGCTTGGTCGCCGTGTGTTTCGGGGCCGTGTGCTTGGTCGGCGTGTGCTTGGTCGGCGTGAACCTCGTCGGCCTGAGGCAGCCCGAACGGCGGTGTGCGTGCGCCACCATCCGGCCGCTCCGTGACCTCCGGCGCCTGCTGCTCCCTGCTGGTGGCGCCGGACGGCTGCAGCAGCAACTTGCCGAGCAGGAATGCCGCCGCGTCCGAGGAGTCGTCGAACAGCACCGGAGTGCTGAACTCACGCTCGTACCAGCCGACCTGCCAGCCCTCCTCGACCTGCTCCAGGTACCAGGTGTTCTCCGCGGGAGGTTCCGCGATGCGGTAGGCACTGTTGGCTACACCGAGCTCCGCGAGCGTCGCGCGGAGCTTGCCGAGTACGGGGCCTTCCGAGGCCGGTGCGCTCTCCCGACGAGGTGCTTCGGCGGGCGGTGGCGTCGGCGGCACCATGGCAGCGGCAGGCGGTGCGGCGGGCGGCGGTACCGCCGCAGCGGCTCGGGACGCGGGCGCCTGCGGCGGTGCAGCAGGACGGCTACCGGTGATGTTCACCGCGGCGGCGACCGTCGTCTGCTCATCGAGTTGCTGTGGCACGAAGCCGTTGGCACGCGCGTGCTGTACCAGCCCCTGCTCCGGCGGGATGCCGTAGCCGCGCAGATAGTAGTTGACGGCGGCGGGCCAGATCCAGCTGCCGTCGGAGTGGAACGCCACCGGGACGCTCTGCCTGGCATCCGTGGCGAGCCGGTCGATGTCGTGCCCGCGGACCGGCAGGATCATGGTGCAGCGGTCGAGGTATGCCAGTAGCTGCTCGCGCTCGGCCTGATCGACCTGTGGCCGGTCAACGGTCGGCCTGCCGTCGGGGCCAGGGCGATCGAAGATCCGTGCGATGCGGAACCGGTGCCCCGGCCGCTCAGGGGAGATTCCGGAAAGCCGTCGCATCAGCCACTCCGGGACGTCGTCGTCGCTCCGGGGGAAGAAACGCAGCTCATCGCGGTAGGCGGCGGGCGGTGGCGGGGTGCGCCATTGCGGCTCGGCGCGGTCGAATTCCAGGTTGTAGGACGCCGGCCGTTCGATGGTGTACCTGGCGTTGAACCAGGTGCCGCCCGGCTCGCTGTGCATGCCTGCGCGCAGCCGCGCGAAGATCATCGCAATGTCCTGTGAGGCGGTCCACGGCGTCACAGCACCATCGGCGCCGGTCACCTCACTCGCGAGTTCGAAGTAACGCCCCGCGGCGCGGAACTCGGTCCTGATCTTCTGCCATTCCTGTGGTGCGGAGTTGATGATGGCGAGGCCGATCTGCTTGACCAGCCCTTCTTGCTCCTGTGGGCTCAACGGTGACGGTGAGTTCGGTTGCGACACGGTGACATCTTCCCCTGTGTGTGACATTTCGGCAGCGGTATGCCGGATGTGACCGCCGGTCATCGTGCCACCAACAGTTCCGGACAGCTGCGCGGGCGCCTCCGCGCGATTCTGCCAGCATGCCAGGAGAGTGCCACGTGCGTGTTCACCAGGTCGGCGAGTGGGCGCTCGCGCATGGTGCGCTCGACGCGCGTGGTGGCTGTCGCCGCCCTGCCTGGCGTGAAACGGCGAATGAGATGATGACGGCCGTGACTGCCACAATCCTCGACGGCAAGGCCACCAAGGACGCGATCTTCGACGAGCTGCGGCCGAGAGTGGCCGCCCTGGCCGAGCGGGGCATCGTACCGGGCCTCGCGACCGTGCTGGTCGGGGACGACCCCGCTTCGCACTCTTATGTGCGTGCGAAGCACAACGACTGCGCCAAGGTCGGCATCAACTCGATCCGCAAGGAGTTGCCCGAGAACATCACGCAGGCCGATCTGGAAGCTGTGCTCGACGAGCTGAACGCCGATCCGGCTTGCACCGGTTACATCGTGCAGCTCCCGGTGCCCGCCGCGCTGGACACTGGTGCATTGCTGGAACGGGTCGATCCCGCCAAGGATGCCGACGGGCTGCACCCGGTCAACCTCGGCAGACTGGTGCTTGGCGAGCCGGGCCCGTTGCCGTGCACACCGAACGGCATCCTCGCGCTGCTGCGGCGCTACCAGGTCGAGCTGGGCGGTGCGCGGGTCACCGTCGTCGGGCGCGGTATCACGGTTGGCAGGCCGCTCGGCCTGCTGCTGACCCGCCGCAGCGAGAATGCCACGGTGACCCTGTGCCACACCGGCACGAAGGACTTGGCAGCCGAGGTGCGCAGGGCTGACATCGTGGTGGCAGGTGCGGGCAAGCCGCATCTGATCACGCCGGACATGGTGCAGCCTGGTGCCGCTGTGCTGGATGTCGGGGTCAGTCGTACCGAGGCGGGCCTGACCGGCGATGTGCATCCCGACGTGGCCAAGGTCGCAGGCTTCCTGTCGCCGAATCCCGGCGGCATCGGGCCGATGACGCGGGCGATGTTGCTGCACAACGTGGTCGAGGCGGCTGAGAGGGGCTAGTCCCAGGTGGATGTCGACGGGCAGGGCCCACCGGGCGACAAGCGGGTGCCCCGCCACAAGTGGTTGCGTCCTGCCGTCCTGTCGCAGGTGCCGTTCGCGCTGGTCCTCGCGGTCGCCGCGGTCGGAATTGTGCTCATCATCGAGTACCACTGGCGGCGTGGTTCCACGCTGATCGGTCTCGCCCTGTTGCTGGCAGCGGCGCTGCGGATGCTGTTGTCGGATCAGCGGGCAGGGCTGATCGCCATCCGCAGCAAGGGCGTTGACGTGCTCTGCTATGGCGGGTTCGCGGTGCTGATGATCGCGGTATCGCTGACCATCACCGGCGGCCCCTTCAGCTGACGGTCGAGCCTGCCGGAGAGCAGCGCAAGGCCGAGACCGAGCACGGCGAGCAGGGCGCCGACCCAATTGGGTGCCACCAGCCCAAGACCACCGGCGATGACCACACCGCCGAGGTAGGCGCCGATGGAGTTGGCGACATTGAACGCCGATTGGATCGCGGCCGCAGCGAGCGAGGGGGCGCCCGAGGCCTTCTCCATGATGCGGGTCTGCAGCACCGGGCCGATAGCGAAGCCGGTCACCCCGATGAGGAAGATCGTGATCGCGGAGCTGACCTGACCGTGTGCGGTGAACACGAACAACCCGAGCATGGCTGCCAGCCCGAGCAGCGCGCCGTACAGCGTCGGCATCGGGGCACGGTCCGCGAGCCTGCCTCCCAGGTAGTTGCCGATCGTCATACCTACCCCCAGCAGTGAGAGCAGCAGCGTAACTCCGGCAGGCGAGTAACCGGCGACGCCGCGCATCATCGGGGTGATGTAGCTGAAGCAGGCGAAGGTGCCACCGAGGCCGAAGGTGACGATCGCCAGCGCCAGCCACACCTGCCCGCGGCGGAACGACCCGAGTTCGCGCCGTAGCGAGGCATCGGCCGGGCGCTCCGCCGCGGGCAGTAGCCGCTGGATGCTGAGCATCGCGACGAGCCCCACGACGGCGACCAGCCCGAAGGTGAACCGCCAGCCGAATTGCTGGCCGAGCAGCGTGCCCGCTGGGACGCCGAGCACGTTGGCAACGGTCAGGCCCATGAACATCATCGAGGTCGCGCTGGCCTTGCGGTCGGGTGCCACCAGGCCTGCGGCCACCACAGCGCCGGAGCCGAAGAAGGCGCCGTGCGGGAGTCCGGTCAGAAAGCGGAACGCCAGCAGCGTGCCGTCTGTCGGCGCGAACGCGGAGGCCAGGTTTCCGAGCACGAACAGGGCCATCATCGCCAGCAGCATCCGCTTACGGGTCAGCCGTACCGACAGTGCGGTCAGCAGCGGCGCGCCGATCACAACGCCGAGCGCGTAGGCCGAAATGAGATGGCCCGCGGAGGGGATCGAGATGCCGAAACTGCTCGCCACATTAGGGAGCAGCCCCATCATGACGAACTCGGTAGTTCCGATACCGAAGGCACCGACGGCCAGCGCGAGCAGCGCGATGGGCACAATTCATCCTTGGCATGGCAGTGACGGGTTCCGACTACAGCTCAACCGATCGAGCGGCCGCTGTCATCCCGGCATCAGGGTGAACCCGCGCACGTCCGTCAGCGCAGGAAGCCGCGCACGTCCTCGGTGAAGCGCGGGTCGGAGAGTGTGCCGACGTGCCCGCGCTGCGGGTAGAGCACGAGCCGGGCGTCCGGTATGTCCTCGGCGGTGCGGCGGAACATGTCGACGCCGTACGCGGCGTCGCGGCCGCCCCCGATGACGATCGTCGGCGCGGTGATCTCGGGCAGCCGATCGCCCACGTCGAAGCCGTCTTCGGCCCGCAGCACGGCGATCGCGTCACCGGGGTCCTTGGGCTGTACCCGTGGCGCCAGCAGCCACAGCACGCCCCGCAGTGCCAGCCGTGCGATCGTCCGCGTGGCGAGTTCGTTAGCGAGCAGTTGCAATGCACGCCTGCCCGACGCCAGCCGGTCGGCGAGTTCCGCCTGCTCGCGTCGTGCCCGCTCGGGCAGCCGGTACGCCGACGCGACCACGAGCAGGCGCCGCACGACCTGTGGGTGGTCAACGGCGAGTTGCAGTGCGATGGAGCCGCCGGTTGATACGCCGAGCACGTCGACCGCCGTGCCGAACCGCTGCCGCAGCGCCTCCGCGTGGCTCGTCGCGATGCCTGCCATGGTGCTGCCTGCCGGTAGCCCCGGCCTGCGGTTGACGAGGTATACCGATCGCTCGCGAGCGATACCGCAA
>JBOHEL010000340.1:0-5688 GCA_050700995.1 Sciscionella sp.
CGAAAGTCGTCGAAGGCTGCGATCCGATGGCGTGGCCCGCCTGCGGCTGCGGTGCGGCGTGCTTACCGGACAGCTGCGCCCCAGAGCTCGCGCCCTGGCCTGTGCGGCCGAGCTTGCCGGCGGTGAGCGTGTCGTTGCCATTACTCGGATCGCCCGACAGGTATGACGGCGTGTACCCCCTGCCGTCGGCCAGCGGTGTCGGGTCGAACGTCTGCCAGCCGTAGCCTGGGAAGTACACTTCGACCCAGGCATGCGCGTCCTTCGCGGTGATCGAGCGGTAGCCACCAGCCTGCTTGCTTCCTGAGGTGAAGCCGATGCCGACCCTGCTGGGGATGCCGGCCTCGCGCAGCAAAACCGCCATCGCGGACGCGTACTGCTCACAGAAGCCCGTCTTGCCGCGGAACAGGAAGTCTGCGAGCGCATCGGAGCTGGTGGCCGCGGCGGTGCGGGTGCTGTAGGTGAAGCCGTTCGACGGGGTGGTGAAGTACCGGTAGATCGCCGAGGCCTTGTCGAAGGGGTCGCTGGAGCCCGCGGTGAGCCTGGTCGCCAGTGCGACGACGCGCGAGCTGGCCGGAGGCACCGCCAGGTAGTCCTTGTTGATGCCGTGATAGTCGGTGCCTGCCTTGCGCAACCCCTGCGCACTCGGCTCGGCGAGCTGCGTGCGCTCGGTATAGGGCGCCGGATGCCGTTGGCGTTCGCTGTACACGATTCCGGTGCCCGCGTCGTAGTGCCAGAAGATGGGCACGTCGCCGAGTACCTCGGGGGTGCCGTACACCGGAAGCCAGACGTCGGTCCAGTTCACCGGATCGATCCGGACCGTGGTGACCGGGCCGCGCTCGTGGACTCCCTGCGTGGTGGGCAGCAAACCATGCGGCCGCACGCCTCGGGGCATCGGCTGGGTGATCACCCACCCCTGGTTGGGCAGGTAGTCCCGCAGCGTCAGTGCACGAAGGTAGTGACTGCCCTGCGCCAGTCCGCTTACCCGGAACAGCTCGGTGTCCTTGTTGCCCTGGTCGAGCAGTCCACGCAACGTGGTGAACGGTTTGATGCCGAGTTGCCCGGCAGGCCCGGTCCCGGAACCGCTGCCTGGCAGCCGTCCCGCGGTGCCGACCGCGGTGAAGGCCGAACCGGCGATCAACGCGACTACCATCGCCAGGCATGCCACAGTCGCCGCGGTGGAGGCCGCGCCGGGGGTACGGCGCTGTGGCAGCCCCGCCCTGCCCCGCCATTGCCTGCGCAGCCGGGCACGGTCGGCCGCCAGCAGCAGGCAGAACGCGGCGACGCCGAGCACGAAGGACCACCACGGCAGCATGGCGTCGTCAAGCGAGGCGGGCACCGCGTAGACGCACAGCAGCGGCAGCCCAGCCGCGGCGGGCGCACGCGCCGTGAACACCAGCAGATCCACCAGCACCGAGACCAGGCCCAGCAGCATCACGATCAGGCACAGCACCGGCGCTGCAGGGTGCACCGGGGGCACCTCCGTGCGGATGGTGTCCATCGACCGCGCAAGCAGCCCGCCTAGATCACCGAGCGCGCTGGGGCCTGGCAGTACCACGAACATGCCGCTGCTGGTGAACATTGTGACCAGCAGACACAGCAGAACCAGCAGCTGCACGAGCGGGATCACCATGCCGGACACCCGCAGCTTGCGCAGCACGATGCCCGTGACGGCGATCAGCAGGGCCGCGACGACGATGTCGGCGAACCACACCGGCCCAGCGAGCACCCCGCCGAGCGCGGCGGACGCGCAGATCACCGCGAGTGCCGCGAGCATGGGCAGCAGCACGCTGTATGTCGGGCCGGTGGCTGCCTTGCGCGGCTCGCCCGGCTGCGGCCGCCGCGATATGGCGGTTGTTGTCATGGCGTTGCCGCCTGTGATGCGACACCGGCAACCGTGGCATGCAACCGCGACCAGATCGTGGCAGCGCGGTCATCCGGTCGAGCGATGACAACGCCCCATCCCGCGGCCCGCAGCAGTGCGGCCGTTACCGTCACGTCCTTGCCGGAGTCAAGGTCCCGCGGCTGCGCTACCGGGTCGACGGGCCAGGCCGCGACGTCGAGCAGCACCGCAAGGCTGCGCGCGCCGGACAACCGATGGCGCACCAGCTCATCAGTGGCGGGCGGCCCGAGGGAACCAAGCACCGCGATCAGCTCCTGGCCCGCCCCCGGATCGCTGCGACACACCAGGTCACGGTGATGGGACGGCTTCAGTACCGCCAGGGTGTCCAGGATGTCCTCGTCGGAGTCGGCGAGGACCGGTGTGCCGCCGAAACCTTCGGTGCTGGTCTCGCCCGCCAGCATCCGGCCGTCCTGCAGCGCCAGCCTCACGTGGTGGCCGTTGCGGTGCAGGTGCAGGCACACACTGGCGACGAACGACACCGCCCATTCCAGGCTGGCTTCCGTCCCCGTTCCCCGATGTGCGCTGACGCGGTTGTCGAGCAGCACCGTTGTGCCGCCGCGCCATGGTCGTTCCTCTGCCCGCACCATCAACTCGTCGCGGTGTGCAGTCGACTTCCAGTGCACCTTGCGAAGGTCGTCGCCATAGCGGTACTGGCGGACCACGGCGTCGTCGGAACCCGGACCGGCATGGAGCCGCACAGCGCCGTCATCGCCGACGCCGACGCCCGCGCCGCGCGGCAATCCGGCCAGTGGTTCGACTCTCGGCAACACCAGCAACCGGCTCTGCCCCGCCAGCTGCTGGCTGTACTCGGCCATCCCGAACGGGTCGGTGATGGTGACCGTCAGCGGGCCGAGTGATCGCAGCCCGCGCAGCGCGGGGCGCAGCGGGTACCGCAGCTGGACAGTCCTGCCCTGGCGGATGCTGTCCACCGCGAACCGTGGTGTGCCGCCGAGCGCCGATGGCACGGAGTCCTCCAGTTGCAGGCCGCCGGACGGTATGTGGCTGCCCTTGCTGACCTGCAGCCGGACTTCGACATTGCTGCCTGCGGGTACCCGGGGGGGCAGCAGTACCCGCTCACATCGCAGCCCGACGCGGGAGCGGGCGGCCAGCAGCGCAGATATCAACGGCAGTGCTATCAGGAAAGCGGCCACGCGCAGCAGGTCACGCTCGTTGAGCACGATCGAGCACAGCGCGGCAGCGACACCACCGGCCAGCAGGCAGCGGCCACGAGTGGTCAGCCCCGGCAGCAAGGAGCGCATCCAGGCCGTGTCTTCTCATCTCCTCGGTCGCGAGTGGCGGTGCGGCGGCGCCGCGCGGTGAATCCTGGGCTTGGCCGACATGACCTACTTTCCGGTGTCGCGGAGCCATTCCCGCGATACCGGCTCGTCGCCACCGCGTGGCACTCGTACGTGCTGGATCGCCGCCCGTACCACATCGGCCGCCGTGCGACGGGCCGCGTGTGCCTGCGCGGTCAGCACCAGCCGGTGTGCCAATACCGCGACCGCGACCGTCCGCAGGTCGTCCGGCACCACGAACTCGCGCCCGAGCAGCGCGGCATGTGCCCGCGCGGCGGCGACAAGATGCAGCGTCGCGCGTGGTGAAGCGCCCAAACGGAGCTCAGGCAGCCCTCGGGTGCCCGCGACTAGGGCGACTGCGTAGCGACGGACCTCCTGCGACATGTGCACCGCACGCACGATCTTGAGCATGTCGTGGATCTCCGAGGCGGTGGAGACCGGGCGCAGCGTACGCAGCGGATCCTCGCCCGCATGCTCGTCGACCATGGCCAACTCGGCCTCCGCGGTGGGGTAGCCGATGGACACCTTCGCGGTGAACCTGTCGCGCTGCGCCTCGGGAAGTGTGTACGTCCCCTCCATCTCGATGGGATTCTGGGTTGCGATCACCATGAACGGCGCGCCGAGTTGATAACTCACGCCATCCACCGTGACCTGGCGTTCCTCCATGCACTCCAGCAGGGCGGACTGCGTCTTAGGGGACGCGCGGTTGATCTCGTCACCGACGACGATGTTGGCGAAGACGGGGCCCTGCCGGAATTCGAACTCGTTGGTGTGCCGGTTGAAGATCGACACCCCGGTGACGTCGCTCGGCAGCAGGTCGGGGGTGAACTGGATCCGGTTCACCGTGCAGTCGATCGACCGCGCCAACGCCTTGGCCAGCGAAGTCTTCCCGACTCCCGGCACATCCTCGACCAGAAGGTGGCCCTCGGCGAGCAGGGTGATCAGCGCCATGCGCACCACCTCGGGCTTGCCGACAAGCACGCGTTCCACATTGTTCGAGATCCGGGTGACGACCTTGTACAGCTCGTCGAGGCTCGCTTCGGCCTGGTGCCCGGCGGTCGAACCGGATGGTGGCTGGTCGGCGCCCGGCGTGCTGAGTGCGCGCACCGTCGCAGCGGGTTGGGAACCTGGCGTCACGCCGCCTCCTGTGTTGTGCGGGGCACCCGCGCCCGGTCGGCCCGCGTGAGTGGGGCTTCGCCATGATCACTCACGCTGGCCTCCTGTGTTGTGCGGGGCACCCGCGCCCGGTCGGGCACCGATCACCCCCGTAGCGCGTACGGGGGAATGCGTCCAGAAGTTCAAGTGTGTCAAACATCGCGCGGTGTCCGCACGCCGTGCGTCATCTTCGCCGTGCCACTTTCCCCCACGAACACGCCCACCAACCTCCTCCTGCTCCCCGCTGGCGCCCTCGGGCGGCCCGATCCGCCAACCGCGCGCCGTTTCTGGTGTCGGGTAGGTGTCTGGGCGCCCGATATCCCCCACTCGGCACCACCCGTGTCTACCTGCGACAACGTCCACAGTATTCGGGAAACACCGGCTCGTGGCGCGTTGACTGTGGTGAAAAGTGGGGTACTGTGGCGCCATGTGGGGCACATGGGGGAGCGGTGGCCTAGTGGAGCCCGGGCAACGCCGGGCAAGTGGGGAGGTGGATGCCGATGTTCCTCGGTACCCATACCCCGCGGCTGGACGACAAGGGTCGGCTGACCTTGCCTGCGAAATTTCGGGACGCGCTTGCGGGAGGGCTGATGGTCACCAAGGGGCAGGACCACTGCCTCTACGCCTTCCCAAGAGACGAGTTCGAGCAGATGGCTCGCAAGGTTGCGCAGGCGCCGTTCACCAACGAAGCCGTTCGTGCCTACCAGCGTTACCTGTTCGCGGGCACCGACGAGCAGCGGCCGGACGGGCAGGGGCGCATCAGCATCGCGGCGGAGCTGCGCAGGTACGCGAGCCTGGCCAAGGAGTGCGTGGTGATCGGTGCGATCACCAGGTTGGAGATCTGGGACGCCACGGCCTGGCAGCGCTACCTCGACGAACACGAGGACAGCTACGCGCAGGCACAAGAGGAGGTACTGCCCGGCGTGTTCTGAGTTCGAACCTGAGGGAGGCGAGGAGTGGACCGTGCGGTTCGGCGTAGTTGCCGTCAGGCCTCTGTCCGCTCGCTTGCGGCCCTGGTGCACCTTCCCCGGCACCAGGTCTGCCGAGCGGGCGGGGACCTGATGGCAACTACCCGGCTGCCGTGAGTGCGCGAGAGGAGAGGGGGTGGCGATGCCCGACCTGAGCGGATCCGACCGGCGCGACGTCCACGTCCCTGTCCTGCTTGAGCGGGTGATGGCACTGCTCGCGCCCGCGCTCGCAGACAAGCCTGCCGTGCTGGTTGACGCTACCGTCGGCCTCGGCGGGCACGCCGACGCGCTGCTCGCGGCACATCCGGAACTGACGCTGGTCGGCATGGACCGCGACCACCAGGCGCTGCGGAGTTCACGGCAGCGACTG
>JBOHEL010000341.1:0-5688 GCA_050700995.1 Sciscionella sp.
GGTCGTGCGTGCCTTCGGCTTCTACCAGGCGCACGAGAAGGACCATCCGTGGGCGCATCCGGTGGACGGGCTGGTCGCCTACGTCGACCTCACCCGCAGGCAGGTCACCAAGGTGATCGACCACCGCGTGCTGCCCGTTCCCGCCGAGCCGGGCAACTTCGACGACCCCGAGCAGACCGGCCCGCAGCGGGACACGCTCAAGCCGATCGAGATCAGCCAGCCGCAGGGACCGAGCTTCACCCTCGACGGCAACGTGCTGCGCTGGCAGAACTGGCAGCTGCGGATCGGGTTCAACGAGCGGGAAGGCCTGACCCTGCACCAGATCTCCTACGACGGCAGGCCGATCGTCTACCGCGCCTCGATCGCGGAAATGGTCGTTCCCTACGCCGATCCGTCGCCGGTGCGGTTCTGGCAGAACTACTTCGACTGCGGCGAGTACATGTTCGCCCGCTACGCCAACTCCCTGGAACTGGGCTGCGACTGCCTCGGTGAGATCCACTACGCCGACGCCGTGGTCGCCGACGACCTCGGCGAACCCCGCACCATCCGCAACGCGATCTGCATGCATGAGGAGGACTTCGGGGTGCTGTGGAAGCACAGCGACATGTTCACCGGCTCCGCCGAGACCCGGCGGCAGCGGCGGATGGTGATCTCGTTCTTCACCACCATCGGCAACTACGACTACGGCTACTACTGGTACCTCTATCTCGACGGCACCATCGAGTGCGAGATCAAGGCGACCGGCATCGTGTTCACCTCCGCCTACCCCGAGGAGGGGTACCGGTTCGCCTCCGAGGTGGCGCCGGGCCTTGGCGCGCCATATCACCAGCACCTGTTCTCCGCGCGCCTGGACATGACCGTCGACGGGACCCGCAACGCGGTCGACGAGGTCGACGCCGCCCGCGTGCCGATCAGCGCCGAGAACCCGCACGGCAACGCGTTCACCGAGAACCGCACCCGGCTGAGGTCGGAATCCGAGGCGCAACGGCTCGCCGATCCCGGCCGTGCGCGGGTGTGGCAGATCGTCAACCCGGACAAGCGCAACCGGTTGGGCCGCAACGTCGGCTACACCCTGTACCCGCAGGGGCAGCCCACGCTGCTCGCCGACGACACCTCGGTGGTCCACGACCGCGCCACCTTCGCCACCCGGCACCTCTGGGTCACCCGCTACGACCAGGCCGAGCGCTATCCCGCGGGCGACCTCGTCAACCAGCACCCAGGCGGGGCGGGCCTACCCGGATGGGTCGCCGAGGACCGGCCGATCGACGGTGCGGACATCGTGCTGTGGCACACCTTCGGGCTCACCCACTTCCCCCGGCCCGAGGACTGGCCGGTGATGCCGGTGGACTACGCGGGCTTCACCCTCAAACCGGTCGGCTTCTTCGACCACAACCCCACCCTGGACGTGCCGCCCAACCCGAACGGGCACTGCCACCGGCAGGGCTGAGCCATGTGGCAGGTGCTGCTGAGCATCGCAGGCGTGGTGTGCGGGTTGACCGCGCACGGGCGTCACTCTTGGGAACGAAACGCCCCGCACCTGGTGATGGCGCTGGCCATGCTCGGCATGGCGACAGACCTCGCCGCCATCGGACCCACCGTGTGGTTCGTCGCGCTGGTAGGCACCGCTGCCTGGTTCTGGCGTACCGCGCAACCCCTCGCGGTACGGGTCCGCGCCGCCTACGACCTGGTCGGCATGGCCTGTCTGGCCCTGGCGATGCCGATGCCCGCAGGGGTGCTGCCCGCACTGCTGCTGGCAACCTGGTTGGCCGGGAAACTCGCCCTGCTGACCTGGGCGTCACGGCTCACCCCTACCCGCGTGCGGCCGCTGGAGCAGCTCGGTGAAGTGGCCATGGCCGGCGCCATGGGACTGATGGTGCTCTGAACCGCCGATTCGCCTGCAAGACCTACTGACAGTCCGTGTATCCCACGATGAGCGAAAAACCGTGACGACAACACTGGAGCTGCCGAGCGCGATGACGTCGCGAGTCTCGTGGTGCTTCAAGAACTAGCTGCAGAACCAAACGAGCCCCTTGCCGATCCCGTACCAGCCATAGCTTCGATGCTGGAACACGATCGCCGCCACGGTACGCAGTACGCCCCAACGATTACGCCCCAACGATACTGAGGGTGCTGTCCCACGGCCTGGGGGTCCAGCCGCGCAGCCGGACTGCTGTCAGTGCATCCCACCACACTGCGATACCGTATCCGCCGCGCCGAGCAACTATTCGGCCTGGACGTCGATGGTCCCGATGCCCGCCGCCTGGCTGCAACTACGGCTGCGCCGCACCGACACGACACAGCTGGTGGCGCATGCAGTGTGAATACGCGAGGCAGCCTGAAAACTGGGCTCAACTGTCAACCCTCAGCGACCAAGGCACGACGCTATCTGGAGCATCTGTCACCAGCGCATGGCGCTGCTGCTGCCGCAGTACGGTGGCACCGGGCGTCCCGAACACCCGTACCAATGGGCAGGCGGTACTGAATCGGCCGTCGGTACGTGACAATCGCGCCGCTGTAGACGAGCCGGGGCCGGTTCGTGTCCCGACCGGGATGGAAGGACGCCTACCGGGTCCCTCTCGGCCACGCTCACGCGAGGTTGAGGATGATATGGAGCAGGGTGTCGGGGCCGTCCGCCCCGTGGGCACGGTCAGTTCGCGCCGCGATGGAGAACTCCAGCCACACCGTCACCTCCATGAAGGTCTCGAACCCCGCACGCCACGGCCCGCCGGGCCGCAAGCGGCAGTGATCGGTCTCGGCGCCGGTGTCGTCACTACCCGCTGGCGGGAGTGACCGCCTGCCGCGCAGGGCGGGTGGCGCGCAGGCTGGTCGCCGTGGTGATGCCGAAGATCATCACGATCAGCGTGAGGGAGAGCCAGATTGGGATCTCCGGGACCGATGGCACAAGCGTGTGCAGGTAGTGCAGCACCAGCTTCACCCCGATCAGCCCTAGTACGGCAGCCAGCCCGTAGTGCAGATGCGCCAGCCGGTCGAGCAGACCAACCAGCAGGAAGTACAGGGCGCGCAACCCGAGCAGCGCGAAGGCGTTGGCGCACAGCACGAGGTAAACGTCCTGAGTGATGCCGAAGATCGCCGGTATCGAGTCGAGCGCGAACATGATGTCCACCGACAGCAGCGCCAGCACGGCAAGGCCGAGCCCGGTGATCGCACGCCTGCCACCCCGGCGCACCAGCAGCGCGCCGTCCTCGGCCGGTTCGGTGGCCTCGGCCAGTGGCAGTCTGCGACGCGCCCACCGCATGACCCTGCCGTTGCGGACATCGGGCGGCGCACCGTGCGAGCGCAGCAACCGGATGCCGGTGTAGATCAGCAACGCACCGAAGGCGAGGAACACCATCGAGAACCTCGACACGAGTTCGGCACCTGCCACGATGAACACCACGCGCATGCCCAGCGCCCCGAGGATACCGATCAGCAGCACCTTTGCCTGATGGCGTGCCGGGACCGCGAACGCCGAGAGCACGAGTGCGAACAGGAACAGGTTGTCCACCGAGAGTGTCTTCTCCACCAGGTAGCCGGTGGCGAACTGAAGCGCCGGTGCGGTTCCCGCGAATGCCCACACGCACAGCCCGAACAGCGCGGCGGCCGCGACGTAGGCCAACGACCACAATGCGGCTTCGCGGACATCGACGCGGTGCGGGCGGCGCGCCTGCCACACGTCGAGGACCACCAGCGCGGCCAGGCAGGCGATCGTGATCAGCCACACCCACAGTGGCACCGTCATCTGAAACCTTCCCTGTCGTGCCCGTCGACTGGCGGCGAGCGTGTTCCTCAACTGCCAGAGTGTCGGTATGAGCGCGCGGAAACGAGGGCAGAACCCGCCGAATTCAGGTCAGCTTCCTGCCGAGACTCGGCAAGGTTGGCCGGAAGAGGTGGCAGGGTCGGCGGCCGCGGATTCCGGCGGGCTGGATCCCGGCCTGCTCGGTGACTTCCTTGACCGGCTCGCCACGGCAGGCCCCGAGCACTCCTGGGACCGCCACGCGAACGCGACGTTCGCGGCGCACGGGGCGCACGCGGCCGAGCGGGGCGTGTCGTTACGGTCGCTGGTGGACCTCTACCTGTCGGCGGCGTGGCGCGCGTGGCCTCGGTTGCCGAATGTCACCGGGCAGCAGGCGGCGGCGACGATCCGCGACACCGGTCAACGGGTGCTAAGGCTGTGCGACGACGCCGTCGCCGCCCTCGCCGAGGGCTACACCGACGCGGGCCGAGGGCTGCTGCGCCGGGAAGAGTCCGCGCGCCGCGAGTTCGTCGACGACCTGCTCGCAGGCACCGCCGATCCGGCCTTGCTGCTCTCCCGCGCGCAGGCCTACGGGTTGCGGCTGGCCGGGAATCACCGCGTGCTGCTGATCGAAACCCGCTCGCCGGTGCACGAGGGCAGCCCACTGCTCGCAGAGGTAGGTGCGGCGCTCGCCGACGCGCAGCACAGCCGCGAGGAGCTGATCACGACCAGGGACGGTCGGCTCGTCGTCGTACTGCCCGCGCTCACCGCACCGCAACGCGAGGCGATGCTCCGCGCGGTACGGCGGGTGCTCGCCACGCACGACGACCCAGCGCAACCGGCAGCGCTCGCGCTCGGGCGTGAGCATCCGGGGCCTTCCGGCGTCGCCCGCTCGTTCACCGAGGCCCACGAGGCGCTCGCGCTCGCCGCCACGCTGCAGCTACCCGACACCGTGGTGCGCGCCGACGACCTGCTCGTCTACCAGGTTCTGCTGCGCGACCGTGCCGCGTTGACCGATCTCATCGACACCGTGCTCGCGCCACTGCGGCAGGCGCGCGGTGGGGCGGCGCCGCTACTGGACACGTTGGCGGCCTATCTCGACGGCGGCGGAAACACCACCCGCACTGCCGACTTGCTGCATCTGTCGGTACGCGCGGTGAGCTACCGGCTGGACCGGGTCGCCGCCCTCACCGGCATGCATCCCGGCGACCCCCGCCACCGCTACACGCTACACACCGCCGTGCTCGGCGCCCGCGCACTCGGCTGGCCAGCAAGCCGCTGACGAACCGCCGGTGACGGCGTTGCCGAACCTCGGCAGTCTAGGGACCGCATGATGGCCGCCGCGGCAGGTTCGCCGCGACCGGTGTCCACGCACACTGGAGGTGTCAGGTCAGCACAACGTATCGAGTTAGGAGCAACCCATGGCGGCCTTCACCGAGCGCATCACCCGGTTCCTGCGTGGCCCTCGGGGAAAGGAACTCACCCGGCGTGCGCAACAACTCGCCCGTGATCCGCGTACCCGGCGCACGGTAGAGCAGCTACGCACCCGACTGCAGAGCCGGCGGCGTTGAGGCGTGAGGCAAGCGCGGTACGGGCAAGCCAACACCGTGCAAGCCAACACTCTGCGCGCCGAGACTGTGCGCGCCGAGACTGTGCGCGCCGAAACCCAGCACGCACAGACATCGGGACGACGACCCGAGACGCGCCGCGGCCGGCTACTGCGGCGACTGGCGGTCACCCTCGCCGGAGGGGTGCTCTGCCTGGCGGGCATCGCGCTGCTGGTACTGCCGGGCCCAGGGTTGCAGCTCGTGCTGGGCGGGCTGGTGCTACTGGCGAACGAGTACCCCTGGGCACGCAGGCTCACGGTGCCGGTGGGCAAGCGGGCGATGCGGGCGGCAGCCCAAAGCGTTTCCACGCTCCCCCGGATCGCCGGATCGGTCCTCTGCGGCGCGGCG
>JBOHEL010000342.1:0-5682 GCA_050700995.1 Sciscionella sp.
CGGCTACGGCAAGGAGCGCTACTTCTGGTCGCTGCTCGCGGCGGTATCGATCTTCGCCTCCGGCGCGCTGTTCGCTTTCGTCGAGGGCATCCGCACCTTGATCAGCGGTGAACATGAAGGTGGCGGCGACACCTGGATCAACTACGCCGTGCTCGGGCTGGCGTTCCTGCTGGAGGGCACCTCGTGGCTGCAGGCGGTGCGCCAGGTCCGCAGGGAGTCCACAAAGGAGAGTGGTGGGTTCTGGCGCTACCTGCGTTACATGGACGACCCCACACCGAAGACAGTGCTGTTCGAGGATTCGGCCGCGCTGATCGGCCTGCTGCTGGCGTTCGCGGGCACCGGGCTGCACCAGATCACCGGCTCATCGGTGTGGGACGGGATCGCCTCGCTGCTGATCGGTGTGCTACTGGCACTGGTGGCCTACGCATTGGGATACTCCAACCGAGGGCTGCTCATCGGACGGCAGGCCGACCCCAGGCTATGGCAGGCGATCCGAGGCAAGCTGGCCAAGGCGCCGGAAGTAGAGGCCGTCGTCGACGTGCTGACCATGCTGACCGGTGCGGATCAGATGCTGCTGTGCGCCAGGCTGGACTTCGACGACAAGCTCGGCGCGCACGATCTGGAGCTGGCCAGCGTCCGGCTGCACGCTGAACTGCACGAGGAGTTCCCCGATCTGGACGAGATCTTTCTGGAACCGATCCCACGCACCGACAGCCGGCTCCGCGAACGCGTACTAGCCCGCTACGGCCGCCTCCTTAACGACCAGGAGTAGTGCTGAAAGTGGCTCTTGTGTAATAGGGATGCCCGAAAGTGGCTCTTGTTACACACAACGGAACAAGAGCCACTTTCAGCACAACCACTCAGCGGCGGGTGTCGGTGCGGTGGAAGTTGAGGTATGCGCGGCTCGGGGTTGGTCCGCGCTGTCCCTGGTAGCGGGAGCCAGCGGCCTTCGAACCGTAGGGGTGCTCGGCGGCGCTGGTCAGCCGGAATAGGCAGAGCTGGCCGATCTTCATACCCGGCCACAATGTGATCGGCAGGTTCGCTACGTTGGACAGCTCCAGCGTGATGTGGCCGGAGAAGCCGGGATCGATGAACCCGGCAGTGGAGTGCGTCAGCAACCCGAGGCGCCCGAGCGAGGACTTGCCTTCCAGCCTGCCAGCCAGATCGTCGGGCAGCGCCAAGCCCTCGAACGTGGAGCCGAGCACGAACTCGCCGGGGTGCAACACGAACGGGTCGTCACCGTCCTGCTCGACCAGCGAGGTCAGCTCGTCCTGCTGCACAGAGGGGTCGATATGGGTGTATTTCGAGTTGTCGAACACCCGGAAGTACCTGTCCAGCCGGACGTCGATGCTGGAAGGCTGGACCATCCCGGGATCGAACGGGTCGACCCCCAGCCTGCCCGATTCGAGTTCCTTGCGCAGGTCCCGGTCGCTCAGTAGCACCGGATCAGGGTAACCGCCGCCCGACGCGAGTGGGGCCGCACCCGGAGGTACGGCCCCACTCGGGGAATGCAGGATGTCACCCCTTCAAGCCGTTGGCACTCAGGAACTTCTTGGCCACCGAGTCCTCGGACTGGTGCTGCACCTGCACCGCCTTGTTCAGCTGCAGGATCGCCTTCTGCGTGAGCAGGGAATCCACCCAGTTCAGCGTCTGCTCGAATGCGGGCCCCTGCTGCTGCACCACGGACTTCTTGATCACTGGAGCGACGTATTGGAAGCCCATGATGTGCTGCGGGTCCGTCAGCGTGCGGTACTTGCCGCTGTCCAGGCCGAGACCGAGCGCGGGGTCAGTGCTGAACCCGTCACCCACGTTAGCGGCGCCGGTGTCAACGGCCTTGTAGCTCTGGCCGACATCAGCACCGACGAACTGCGCGGCGGTGAGACCGTACACGTCCTTCAGCCCCTTGAAACCCGCCAGTCGGGTGCGAGCGCTGGGCTGCGCGGAATACTTGACGCCCTGCCCGTTCGTACCGACCTTCTTGAGGTCCGCGATGGACTTGAGGTTGTACTTCTTGCAGAAGTCGGTCTTGACGAAGAGCACGTCTACGTCCTGGTACGGGGTTTGCTTCAGGAGCGTGGCGTCCCGCTTGGACTCCTCGAACTTCTTGGCCACGTCGTAGGTGGCTTTCGCCGACTTCTGTGGCTTCTGCTGCGCGACGCTGGTCACGATCTCGCCAAGGTATTCGGGGTACATGTCGATCTGCCCTGACTGGAATGCCTTGTCGATGGTCTCGGAGCCGCCAACGCCCTTCTTGACTGAGACGGTGAAGCCCTTGGCCTGCAACGCCTGCTGATACAGCGACCCGAGCAGGTACTCCTCTGGGAAGTTCTTGTCGCCGAGATTGACAGACGGTTTGCCCTTACCCGGTGTGCCCTGCGGAAGCTGACCGTTACTCGCGGTGATGCTCTTGGTGTCAGCGCTGGCCGAGCCACCGCCCGGGTTGGCCTTGGTGCTCCCGCAACTCGCCTGCGAGGAACTACTGCCACCAGCCCCTCCGCCGCCGCTGGTGGTACCACTGCCACCGCCGCCACCACAGGCCGCCGCGGCCAGTGACACGGCCGCGAGCGAGGCCACAATCGAGCCCCGCCGAAACCCGCGCCGGGCCGCACCGCCGTCTCTACTGAAAATATTCGACATCGGTTACTCGTTTCCTTTCTCGCTGCCGGACATGACTGAATCGTTGACCATCTTGATCGCCTCAGGCCGCCACGGCCACAGGGACGATCTTCAGACCTGCGGGGGTAAGCATCCGCTGGATGGCGACGAGGATGAAGTCACCCGCGAAGGCGATGACGATCGCGACGGCGGCCGCCGCGAGCACCCCTCCCAGGCCGTAGGCACCAACGCTGGTGATGATGTCACCGAGCGTGCCCGGATAGCCGGCGAAGCCGGCCAGATAAGCCGTAGCCACCACGTACACCCACGAGGTACGCACCCCTGCCATGACGAGCGGGATGGAGTTGGGGAGCTCCACTCGCCACAGGATCTGCCACCCGGTCAGCCCCATGCCCCGTGCGGCCTCCACAGTGCCGGGATCGACGCCTTCTACCGCGACATAGGTATTGGTGAGGACCAGCGGCAAGGCCAAGATGACCATAGCCACCAGAATGTTGGTGAGCCCGAAACCGTAGATGCCGATACCGACGGAGATGACCGACAGCGTCGGTAGTGCCCGCAGTACGTTACCGCCGCTCACGGCCAGGAACGAGAACTTGTGCAGGTGGCCGACTACCGCACCGATGGGCAATCCGATCACCAGCGCTACCGCGACCGAAATCGCGGAAAGCTCGATATGCCCGATCGCCTCGCTCAGCAGCAAACCAGGATTGTGTTGGAAGAACTGGCCGATGTCGCTCGCCAGCCCCGTGTGGGCGATACCCATCGGTCACCCCACCCCCTTTGTCCTGGCGCGGATCCACGGGGTGATGGCGCGTCGGAGCAGTACCAGCAGCACGTCGGCGACCAGGGCCAACAGGATGGCAAGGACACCGGCGGCAATCAACTCGGTAGTGAACGTGGTGTGCAGCGCGTAGAAGATCGGCGCGCCCAGACCGAGCGGGGTCACGTCGGCGGCAATGGTCGCCAACGAGATCGCGGTGACCGAGGAGATCCGCAAGCCCGCCATGATGGACGGTATCGCCAGTGGGAGGTTGATCCGGAAAAGCACCTGCCTGCGCGTCATGCCCATTCCGGTAGCTGCCGCTACGGCTTCGGGAGGCACCGACTGCAAGCCGGTGAGAATGTTGCGAAACAGCAACAGGAACGTGTAACCGGTGAGTCCGATCTCGATGGTCGTGAGGGTGATGCCCGTGAGCGGCAGAAACAGCAGGAAGAAGGCCAACGACGGGATCGTGTACAGGAAGGTCGAGAAGACGGTGAACGTCTGCTCGAACCAACGGTACCGGTAGGCGAACAGTGCAGCGGTCAGCGTGATCACCAGACCACACGCGACCGCGATCAGCGTGATGTAGATGTGCTGGACCAGGGCAGGGGCGAGGGTGTCTCCCCAGTGTTGCTGGACCCAGCTCCAGCAGAACGTCTGGTCCGGCGTGCAGCTCGACCCGCCGAAATTCGGGATCACCGGGCCGCCCGCGGGCAGCGCTGGCTCAAAGCCGGCGATCAGGGCCGCCGCGCTCACTTGGTGCCGCCCTCCGGGGCGGCCGCAGGCTCCTCGACCGCTACCGCGTCCCTGAGCTGATCCAACGTGACGGTACCGAGAGTGTTTCCGTCGCCATCCGTAACGCCAAGCACGCCAGCGCTTTCCGCGAACAGCACCGACAATCCCGTACGGAGCGTGGCGTCCGCCGTGACCGTCGGCGCACCGGCCGGGAGTGGTTGGGCAGGGCCGTCGCCGAGCAGCACTCGCATCTGGCGCAGCGCTAGGCGCTTGAGGCCGCGGTCCGCGCCGACGAAATCCGCAACGTAGCTGTCGGCAGGGTGACCGAGCAGGTCGTCGGCGGTCCCGTACTGGGCAAGCACGCCCCCCTCTCGCAGCACCGCGATCTTGTCCCCCATTTTGATCGCTTCATCGATATCGTGGGTCACAAAGATGACGGTCTTCTTAATCTGTTCTTGCAACCGGAGAAACTCATCCTGGATTCCGGACCGGGTGATCGGGTCCAAGGCGCCGAAGGGCTCGTCCATCAACATCACAGGCGGGTCGACCGCCAGCGCCCTGGCCAGACCGATGCGCTGCTGCTGTCCGCCGGAGAGTTGGGCGGGGTAGCGCTTCGCATAGCTGTGGTCCAGCTGGACGAGTTCCAGTAGGTCGTCGACCCGCTTGTGAATCCGGCTTTTCGACCATCCCAACAGCGTTGGCACGATGCCCATGTTGCCTGCGATGGTCATGTGCGGGAACAGACCGACCTGTTGGATGACATACCCGATATCGCGACGCAGCGCTGTCACGTTCACCGACGTGATGCTCTTGCCGCCGATGAGGATCTCGCCCTCGGTCAGGTCGATCAGCCGGTTGACAAGCTTCATCGCGGTCGTCTTGCCACCACCCGACGGGCCGACAAGGCAGCAGATCTCACCTGCGGGCACGGTCAGTGACAAGTCATCGATGGCAGGGGTGTCCTGCCCTGGATAACGCTTGGTGACGTGTTTGAACTCGAGGTCGAGTGCACGGTGCTCCTCAGGCAGCGCGTCCGACTTGGACAGCGATCCCGCGCTATGCGCACCGCCGCCGTCCGCGGTGGAGCCCTTGCCCCTCACCGTTCCGCACATCCAAACGGCGCGGCGGTGTGGCACGAAACGATCACGCTCTACCCTCCGTAACTGATCAGTGTCCGCCCTAGCGTCCGGCGGCGCCAGGTTCGGGCCTGTTCCTGCCGGCCCGCACCGACAAACTCGGACACGGAGAGCGACTGTATCAACATCGACAACCCTCCAGTATCGGTAACACGTGGAACATGAGGCTAGTCAACGGTCACGCTCCGCCTAAACAGGGACGAGGCATCTCTTCTGAATCGAAATGAACCGTGACCGATAACGACGATCATGGGCACTGTACGTAACCAACAGCGGCACAGCAAGGCAGCGCCGACGCCCGCGGGTCACTCGTGTAAGGTCAGGAGCCGCTGCGGATGTAGTTCAATGGTAGAACATCAGCTTCCCAAGCTGAATACGCGGGTTCGATTCCCGTCATCCGCTCAGAAGCATGTTTGAGCAGTTCAGGAG
>JBOHEL010000343.1:0-5676 GCA_050700995.1 Sciscionella sp.
CGCGGTGACCACGGTCGGTAGTGCGCTGATCCACCATTCGCTTGAGCGCACCAGGAAATCGGTGCGTGACCGCGTGGTTTCGCGCAGGTCGCGGCCGACCAGGGTGCTGCCTGCGACCGCACGTCGACCGATGGCGGCGAGCCATCCCCGGCAAACTGAGACCGCCGCAATGACGCGGCCGGGCGCGACATCCCGCGCTCCCGCGGTGGGTGAGTCGTTGGTCTGGATGCGCCCGGGAACCCGGCCCACTGTGGTGCGGTCCGGCTATGCGCCGAATTCCGGCACACGCCGGCCTGCCGATCCGACCGCCCGTTTCGGCCATCTGCCAAGCCAAGGGCAACTACCGGTCGAGCCGCGCGAGCCGACCTCGTCCACTGCGCCGCCGCGTGCGCCGCGCGTGCGCAACCGGATCACCTTGGCCGATTGGCGGTCGTTGAAGTGGAAGAAGCTGGTGCTCGTCGGTGCTGCCTTCGCACTGCTGGGTATCGGCTCCGTGGTGGCTGTGGAATCCGGGATCGGGGAATCGCTCTGGGGCGATGAACCATCGACGGCACGCGCCTTCACCGGCGGCGGCGTGCGGTACCGGCCACCAGAGCAAGCACAGCTGCCTGAGCGCACCGGAAGGCAAGCGGAGAGCGCCACTCCCGCTACGACCACCCAGCAGGCACCTACTACGGCTCCGATTCCGACCACCCAGCCGCCTCCGCCGACGACGCGACAGCCCACCGGCACCACCCAGCCGACACCGGGCATACCGCCGCCGAGCGGAGGCTGACTAGTCGTGGATGCGGTGACGGAATTCTGCGCCGATCAACTCCCGTGCAGCCTGCCCGCGAGCTCGGCCGCCGCGGTCTGCGGGTCGACAGCCTGGGTGATAGCCCGCACCACGACCGCGCGCCTGGCACCAGCGATGAGCACTTCCTCCAGCCGGGCCCTGTCGATGCCGCCGATGGCGAACCACGGCCGCTCCGGCGCGTTCTCCGCGGTCTGCCTGACCAGTTCCAAGCCGGGAGCGGAGCGTCCCGGTTTTGTGGGAGTCGGCCAGCACGGCCCGGTACAAAAGTAATCGACGCCCGGCTCGGTAGCCGCAGCGCGAGCCTGCGCCCCGGAATGCGTCGAGCGGCCGACGACCGCCTCGTCACCGACGATCCTCCTGGCGAGCTGCACCGGGATGTCGTCCTGCCCGAGATGCAGCACGTCGGCACCTGCCGCCAGCGCGATATCTGCGCGGTCGTTGACAGCGAGGAGTGCGCCGTGGCGCGCGCAGGCCTCGGCGAGTACTTCCAGCGCCGCCAACTCCTCGGCAGCCTCGGCGCCCTTCTCTCGCAGCTGCAGGATGTCGACACCGCCCGCCAGCGCCGCCTCCGCGAACTCCGCGAGGTCCCCTCGGCCGCGGCGGGAATCGGTGCACAGGTACAGCCTCGCATCCGCTAACCGCTGCCTGATCTGCTTTCCGTCCAGTCCCGGCATAGGCCGACCGTACCGGTCGGGCTCGCGGGCGGGTACGGTGGAAGGCGGTCCGCACGGGAGTCCGGAGGTACCGGGCTGAGAGGGGACATCGCAGTCCCGACCGTGGAACCTGATCCGGATCATGCCGGCGCAGGGAGCGTGATGAGCATGCCAGTTGGTACCGATGTCGCCGTGGTCGGTGGTGGGGTGATCGGTTCGTCGATCGCGTGGCGCGCGGCGGCGGCAGGCATGCGGGTCACATTGATCGATTCGGACCTCACGGCGAGCGCGTCATGGGTCGCAGGCGGGATGCTGGCGCCGGTTGCCGAGGCCTGGCCGGGCGAGGAGGAACTGCTCGAGTTCGGTGCGGCGTCGCTGGCATGCTGGCCGCGGTTCGCCACGGAGCTGACAGCAGCCGGGCACGACCCCGCGCTGCGCCCCTACGGCACCCTCGTGTTGGGTGCCGACGCCGCTGACCGTGAGGTGCTTGCCGCCCTCGCCGATTACCTCCAGCAGCGTGGCAGGCAGTCCGAGTTGCTGACCGGCAGGCAGTTGCGGCGGGTGGAACCCGCGGTGGCTCCAGCCATCCGCAGCGGGCTGTCGGTGCCGGGTGATCTTGCGGTGGACAACCGTAAACTGCTTGCCGCGCTCCGGTCGGCGGGTGCGGCCGCTGGGGTGCGCCAGATCCAAGCGACGGTGACAGGGCTCCGCCCCTTGCTGCTTTCCGACGGTGGGCACGTCGGGTGCGAGACAGTGGTGCTGGCCGCTGGGGCTTGGAGTTGCCGGCTGCACCCCGCGCTGGTCCACGCGATCCGCCCGGTGAAAGGCGAGGTGCTGCGGTTGCACGCCCGAGCCGGATCGTTGCCGCCACCGAAGTGGACAGTGCGTGGCCTCGTTGAGGGCAGGCCGGTGTACCTGGTGCCGCGCGAGGACGGCGAACTGGTTGTCGGCGCGACCCAGTACGAGGCGGGTTTCGACACCGACCCGGTCGCCGGTGGCGTGCGGGACCTGCTGGCGGACGCGGAACGGCTGGTCCCCGCGGTCTCGGACTATGCGCTGCGCGAGGTCGCCGCAGGGTTGCGGGCCGGTAGTGCCGACAACCTGCCGGTGATCGGGTGGCTGGAGCCGGGAGTGCTCGCGGCGACCGGTCACAGCCGCAACGGCCTGCTGCTGGCGCCGCTGACCGCCGACGTGGTGCTGGCGATGCTCGGCGGCGCCACGCTACCTGCCGTCGCGCGTGCCGCGGATATCGCGCGGCTGCACATCGAGGACGCACGTTACGAAGGAGCTGTGGGATGAAGGTGCGAATCAACGGCAGGGTGGAAGACATCGGCGAGGAGTTGACGCTCGCCGCGCTGCTTACCGCCCGCGACGCCAACCGGAAAGGGGTGGCGGTCGCCCTCGACGGTGAAGTGGTGCCGAGGCGCTGCTGGGACACCACCATGCTGCGGCAGCACGCCACGGTTGAGGTGCTCACCGCGGTGCAAGGAGGTTGAGATGACGGATCCGTTGGTTATCGGGGACAGGAAGTTCTCGTCGCGCCTGGTGACGGGAACGGGGGGTGCGGCGAACCTGGCCGTGCTGGAGCGGGCGCTGCTGGCCTCCGGTACCGAGCTGACCACGGTGGCGATGCGGCGAATGGATGCCGAAGGCGGCACCGGGGTGCTCGACCTGTTGCGGCGCTTGGAGATCATGCCGCTGCCTAACACCGCGGGCTGCAAGAGCGCGGCGGAGGCGGTCCTCACCGCGAGGCTGGCGCGGGAGGCGCTGCAGACCGACTGGGTCAAACTTGAGGTGATCGCGGATGACCACACGTTGCTGCCTGATCCCGTCGAACTGCTGGACGCCGCCGATCAGCTGGTTGCCGACGGTTTCACGGTGCTGCCATACACCAACGACGATCCGGTGTTGGCGCAGCGGCTGGAGCAGGCTGGGTGTGCCGCGGTGATGCCTGGCGGTTCGCCGATCGGTACCGGACTCGGGATCGCCAACCCGCACAATATCGAACTCATTGTGGCGCGTGCCGGTGTGCCGGTGATATTGGACGCCGGGATCGGTACCGCGTCGGACGCCGCATTGGCCATGGAGCTGGGCTGTTCAGGGGTGTTGCTCGCGACCGCGGTGACCAGGGCACAGGACCCGGAGCAGATGGCCTCGGCGATGCGGCACGCGGTCGAGGGCGGCCGGCTGGCCCATCTCGCCGGGCGCATCCCGAAACGCTTCTGGGCCCGCGCGTCGAGCCCCCAGCGCGAGACGTGACGGTGCGGAGGTCGGGGTCTCTTCAAGACCCCCAAACCCCGGCTTAGGTCGCGTGCGGTTCGGTGCCGAGCGGCCTCGGGATCCGCGGGCCGGTCTGCTCACCGTTGTCGTGATGGTCGCTGACCGCGGGCGCCGCGGCGGGTGCATTCTGTTGCGCGCGGTCGAGGAACCGAAGCAGCTCGACCGGAAACGGCAGCACGAGGGTCGAGTTTTTCTCCGCGGCGACCTCCACCACGGTTTCCAGCAACCGCAACTGCAGCGCGGCCGGGGTGTCGGCCATGGTGGCGGCGGCTTCGGACAGCTTCTTCGACGCCTGCAGCTCACCGTCCGCGGAAATCACCCGTGCCCGGCGCTCCCGCTCCGCCTCCGCCTGCCTCGACATCGAGCGCTTCATGGCGTCCGGCAGGGCCACGTCCTTGATCTCAACCCGGTCGATATGGACGCCCCAGTCGAGTGCTGGACTGTCGATCATGACTTCCAGCCCCTGATTGAGCTGTTCCCTGTTTGACAGCAGTTCGTCGAGTTCGCTCTTGCCGATGATGCTGCGCAGCGAGGTCTGCGCGACCTGCGCGATCGCGAAGAGGTAGTTCTCCACGTCGACCACCGCGCGTACCGGGTCAAGGACCCGGAAGTACACCACCGCGTCCACCCGCACGGTCACGTTGTCACGAGTGATGCCGTCCTGTGCAGGCACCGGCATGGTGACGATCTGCGTGCTGACCTTCTGCATCCGGTCGGCGACCGGCGTGATGAGCTTGAGGCCGGGTTCCCTCGGCGGCCCGTGCACCCTGCCGAACCGGAAAACGATGCCGCGTTCATATTGCCTGACGACGCGCACGCTCGCGGAGAGCCACACCGCAGCGAACGCGGCGACCCCGATCAAGACATCCACCACCACCATCACGGCCTCCTGTTGCGGAGTGCGGTCGCGCTGCCGGACGTCGACCCGATGCTCGCGTGACCCGGACCACCTGGTGCTTACAGGGTACTCGCCGGCGCGAGCCGGGCTTACCAGCGAGCGAGCCGCCAGAACGCCGACACCGGGCCTACCTCCGCGCCCATCTGGTACGAGTCGTGCACGGCACGGGAGACGAACCACTTGCCGAAACGTGCCGCGTCGGCGACGGTCATCCCGTGCGCCAGGCCCGCGGTCAGTGCGGAAGCCATGGTGTCGCCTGCGCCATGGGTGTGCTTGGTGGGGTATCGCGGACCTGGCAGCTCGATGAATGTGGTGCCGTCGTAGAGCAGGTCGTCGCAGGCCGGATCGTCGGAAAGGTGCCCGCTCTTCACCAGCACGCAGCGTGGACCCAGTTCGCGCAAGGCAGCCGCGGCCTCGGTCATCTGTTCCCTCCGGTGTACGTCGATCCCGGTCAGCAGCCGTACCTCGTCAAGATTGGGTGTCAGCACGGTTGCCCTTGGCAGCAGCTTCTCGCGCAGCGCGGCGAGTCCCGCGGCGTCGAACAGCGGGTGGCCGTGCATCGACGCGGCCACCGGGTCCACCACGAACGGTACTGGCCCGTCCCGCCCGATACCCGCCCTGTCGCAGCCTGCCGCTACCGCGGCGATGATCTCTGCGCTCGCGAGCATCCCGGTTTTCGCGGCCCGGACACCCATATCGGCCGCCACCGCCCCGATCTGGCCTGCCACGGTGTCGGCGGGAATGTCGACCCTTCCGTGCACACCGAGGGTGTTCTGCACGGTCACCGCGGTAACCGCGACCAGACCGTGTACCCCGCAGGTGAGGAAGGTTCGCAGGTCGGCCTGCAAGCCCGCGGCCCCACCGGAATCGGAACCGGCGATGGTCAGCGCTGTGGGTGGTGACTGCCCAGGCTCCGGTATCGCGGGCAATGTGGACGGAAGTGGCATGCAGGCACGGTCGATCACGCCCGCAAGTATCCCCTGCTGAAAGTGGCTCTTGTGTCGTTGAGGTACACAAGAGCCACTTTCACCACACCCTTTGGAACAAGA
>JBOHEL010000344.1:0-5647 GCA_050700995.1 Sciscionella sp.
CCCCGAACGGTTCGGCCGCCGACCACACCCGCCGGTCATGCCCGCCCAGTTCTGGATCAACGAACCCAAGATCGAAGCCCAAATCAACTGACCACAACTGTCTCATTTGACTTGACAAATTCCGGTCACCCTGTGCATCACCGCAACGAAACGACTGCCGGGGTGGCCGCACCCCACCGCAGTATGACTGCCGGGATTCCGGCGCGATCACCGGCCAGTCGTCCTGCGGCGAGGTCGGGCTGTGCCGCCCGCCAGTCGCGTCCCACGTCGGGAGCAGACGTGATTGATGATCCGATCCGGCATCTGGCCGACCTGGACTATCCGTGCGATCGGATCCCACAGATCAGCGGACCGCCCCGCAGCACTTCGTGTATTTGCGCCCCGAGTCGCACCAGCACGGGGCGTTACGCGGCGGTGGCCAGTCGACAGTTGCTGCGCGCTCCCGCACGGACCGCTCGACGTAGTCGAGTCTGGTCTGCTGATCCTTGGGGTCGAGTCCATGCTCGGCAGCGAAGGCCATGAGGTCGTCGACGCGAGTGGCCACCAGTTCCAGTACTGGATGACCCCCGCTCGGCCAAATCTCGCCAGGCTTTCTCCGTGACTCGAAAGTAGGAATCCTCGTCGAGATCCTGGCTGTTGTCCGTGTGGACCAACCCAGCGGAGAGTGCCCGCTCGACGTCAGCCCGGACGACGTAGGTCGCCACTCCTCGTTCGGGGCGATTCGCGCGCCGCGCGCCAAATCGTCGAGCATACGAGTGAAGTCAGTGTGCGCATGCGCGGTTCGCTCATCGAGTTCGTCCGGCGGCAGACCCAGCGCGCGGCGCACCCGAGCCCGTCCCTGCAACTCGGGACGTGCAAATATGGCCGACTCGTCGATCTCGCCCGAATCCACGTCCCGACAGGCGGTGTTGAACCACGTGAGAGCGTCGTCCAAGCGCTCTCGTGCTTCCAGGAACTCGGCGACCAGGCTGGCCGGCCCTGGATGAACATGGCTCCGGCCGAGCCGGGCGATTTCGGCGTCGACCTCATCCTGCCTGCCGAGCGTCACCAGCACATCCAGACGCTCGACCGCCGCGAATTGCGCGTTCTCGGCCGACGCGGTGGCGATAAGCTCGTCGTAGATCTGCAAGGCCCGTTCGGTTTCCCCCGCGGACTTCGCGTGTCCGGCAACGTCCAGCATGATCTCGGCGCGCTCTTCCTGATCGTCGCCCAGATCGCGCCCGACTGTTAGCCGCTGATTCGACATGACCGACAGCCTACCCATCGTCAAAAGCCCGTGAGGGCCTGCTGCTCTCCGGTGATCACCAGACCGTCGTTCTCAGGTGCAGCACGTCATCGACGACTCCGGCGGAGTCGCCCACACCGATGCCCGTCACCTCCGCCGCACCATCTCCAGCGCCCGCAGCTACTGGCCAACCGTCGAACTCGCCGCAGCCAGAAACAGCGGAGATACGCCCGAACCAGGCGGCCGAAGCTTCCAGCCATGCGCCCGAACGAGCTACCGGTCGTGCCACAACGTGGTACGCTGTATACATGCTCGCCCCTGAGATGCCACAGCCGACCGAGGTCAGCGTGCGTCAGTTCGCTAACGACTCCGGCGCTGTGACCCGCGGTCTGCGAGAGGGCAGGCAATACGTGCTCACCATCAATGGCGAGCCACTGGCCGAGGTGACGCCGATCAGGCGGCACCGCTTCGTGCGCACGAGCCAGGCCCAAGTAATGTTTGCCACCGCTCCGACACTCGACTACGACGAACTGCGGCGCGACTTGGACACCGTCGTCACGGACGAGCTGTCCGACGACCCGCTTGAAGGAACGGGCCTGTGACCGTGCTTGCAAACGTATCGGCAGCTCGGTGCGCGTGGCGCAGGAAGAGGTCGAGCGCTGGCGAGGCGCAGGCGTGAGCCGCCGTGCGAGGGGCGTTCTCGACACCGGCATCATCGCCGCCTTGTCCTTGTTCGATCCGGCCGAGTTGCCCATCGAGTCCGCTATTACTGCGATCACCTTGGGCGAACTGTCGCGTGGACCGTATGCCACCGACGATCCGATCAAACGCGCACGCCGGATCGCCGTGCTGCAACATGCAGAGGCAACGTTCGGAGAGGCACTCCCCTACGATAGCGAAGCCGCGCGAGTCTTCGGGCTGATCTGTGCCTCGGTCTACGCAATTGGCCGGCAGCCACGACAACGGACGGCTGACCTCATGATCGCCGCCACGGCCACACGAAACGGACTGCCGCTGTACACCACCAACCCGAAAGACTTCGCCGGTCTCGACGCCCAAGTCACGATCATTCCGGTCACCCGCCCCGAGGAGGCAACCGGCTGAACCGGACAGTTCTGTACGGTGCCCTGCCGGGGGCACGTCTCGTCCGTCCGATGCCGCCCACGCGCCCGTACCGCCACCTCGTGCTCGGCCCAGAGCCGCCGGAAGTCGACCCACCCGCGCGGCCCGCAACCGGTCGGAGTGCGGGACGGACCGAGTCCCTGCCGCATGATCGGATGGTCGCCCCCCACGAGCTTGGTGCAGCGATCGCTGATGGCAGCGATGCCGACACCTGCCTCGACGCTCACTGAACGACGCATTATTTGCTATACGTTACGAGCTACACTCTTTCTTGTGGTGTAGATTTTATGGAGGGTGGTCGGAGCCAGGCTGCAGCGTGACATGGCTCGACAGCGCAGGACAACCGACCGCGCTCACTGTTGACCGTCCCCGGGGGCCGGTCGCCACGCAGCAAAGCCTGGCCGCGGTCGGTCAGTCGGCGTAGTAGTCGTCACGCCCCTTGAAGGCGGATCGAGTGCCCTCCTCCTGGCGGTGCTTGAGGAAGTTGAACTCGTCCTGCTCGAAGCGCAGGTTGGTGCCGAGCGTATGACCGACATAGCCACGGGCGAACTGGCTTGAGCCGCCGAGACTTTCGAGCGCCTGCTGCCACATCGCCTTGCCGGTGACGAGCGCGTCTCTCGGGTGGCGCGCGATGCGCGAAGCCCAGTCCTCCACCGCAGCCTCAACGTCGGTCTCCGGCAGCGACCTGTTGACCAAGCCCCACCGCTCGGCCTGCACGCCACCGAACTCGTCGCCGAGCAGCAGCAACTCGCGGGCGCGTTTCGGACCGTACGTCAGGATCTGAGTGTTGAGGTGCCAGGTGTTGCCTGCGAGGCCGAACCGCTGCTCCGCGTGGCTGAACCGGGCGGTGTCGGCACAGATCGCCAGATCGACCAGCTCGACGAGATAGAGCCCAGCACCGGTGCAGACGCCGTGCACCTGCGCGATCACCGGCTTCATCGAGAAGTGGAACGCCCTGTAGCCCTCGCCAAGGCGCCGGTCCCGCTGCAGCCGTGCACGCTGGCTTGGCCGCCGCGGCTTCGCACCGTCAGGTCCAGGCTCCAGACCATACGACCTCGCCGCGTCGTCGTAGTCGTGCCCCGAGCAGAAGCTGCGTCCGCGGCCCTTCAACACGATGACGCGCACCTCGTCATCGTGCTCCGCCTCGTGCAGCAGGTCGACGAGCAGGTCGAGGTCGTCGAACCGCAGCGCATTGTGCTTCTCCGGCCGATTCAGTATGAGGCGCGCCACGGCGCCGTTCCTCTCCAGCAGCACGGGCTCGCTCACGGGATCCTCCGGTTCGACGTCTCGGACCAACACAATACATTACAGACATCGATCATAAGTTACTGTAGATGTAGAGTTTAGCGAAGTCGTCACATCCAAGGAGCCGACCATGCCCTACACCGCAACCCGAGGCGCCACCATGCCCCAGCCGCTGCGCGGCGTACGCGTTATCGAGCTCGCGCACTGGATGGCCGGACCGGCGGCAGGCGGTGTGATGTCCGATTGGGGCGCCGAGGTCATCAAGGTCGAGCCTGCAGGCGGCGAGCCGATGCGCCACATCTGGGGCGCGATGGGCGCCAACCCAGACGCCCCCAACGGCGCGTTCATCGCAGCCAACCGCGGCAAGAAATCGGTGGAGCTTGACCTCGCGAGCGACGCTGGTCGCGGCTCCCTGCACACCCTGCTCGAGACCGCCGACGTGCTCATGACCAACCTGCGCCCCGGCGCGCTCACCCGACTCGGACTCTCCCCCGACGACGTGTCGACTAGACACCCGCGGCTTGTCTACTGTTCCCTCACCGCCTACGGCTGGGGCGGCCCGGATCAGGACAGGGCAGGCTATGACCTCGCCGCCTTCTTCGGCCGCACCGGCATCGCCCATGAGATCACCACACAGGGAACTCCGCCTGCCGCGATGTTGCAGGGGCTCGGCGACACCTACACCGCCATCACCGCCGTCGCAGGCACCCTGGCCGCACTGCTTGAGCGACAAGCCACCGGCCGCGGGCAGCTGGTCGAGGCATCCCTGCTACGTACCGGCATGTGGGCCCTCGCGGGCGAGCTCGGCGTCGAGGCGCTCGGCGGTCACCCGCGCCCGCCGAAGCCCCGCGACCAGAGCTCCATGCCGATGTACAACTCCTACCGCACCAAGGACGACCGCTGGTTCTACCTCGTCGGCGTCCAGGCTGGTCGTCAGCTGCCCAAAGTGCTGGCAGCGATCGGGCGTCCCGACCTGCTCGATGACGAGCGATTCAACAGCGCTCGCGACATTGCCAAGAACAAGGCCGAGTTCATCGCGATCCTTGACGCAGCGTTCGGGGAGCACACGCTGGCCGAGTGGGAGCCCGTGCTGGACGAGCACGACGTCTTCTGGGCACCTGTGCAGACCCCCGCCGAGGTGGTCACCGACCCGCAGGCCCGCGCCAACGGTGCATGGATCCGGATCGAGGGGGTGGATGCCGAGTCCGTCGACTCCCCCATTCGGTTCGACAGGGTTGCGCGCACGACTGCCGCGCGACCTCCCCGCTCGGGCGAGCACACGGCGCACTACCTCGGGCAGCCGAGCCGGATCGCCTGACGCTCTCTCGCGCGACCGGTGCTGCCACGACACACTCGCCGGCCGAGCGAGGTACCGCGAGCTACCCGGGCCACACCGTCTCGGCGCCGAGATCGACCCACTCGTCGCGTACCTGACGGCGGACGACCTTGCCGGTCGCGTTCGTCGGGAGTGCCGCGCCGCGCAGCCACCACTTCGTCGGCCGTTCATACGACGCGAGCCCGTCGGCCACGTGCTGAGTGAGCTCCAGCGGCCTGAGGGAGGCTCCCGCTCGCAGCACGACCGCGGCGCCGACCTCCTCGCCGAGGTCCGCGTGCGGAAGCGCGACGACGGCGACCTCCTGCACGTCCGGGTGGGTGGCGACGACCTGCTCGACGTGCTGGCTCGCGATGTTCTCACCACCACGGATGATGACGTCCTTGAGTCGTCCGGTGACGAACAGCCAGCCATCGGAATCAATTCGGCCGAGATCGCCGGTCGTGATCCAGCCCTCCGCGTCGGCAACACCGTCCGGGTCGCCAAGGTAGCCCCCGGTCGCGGTCGGTGTCCGCGCCTGGATCTCGCCCTCGCCTGCGTCGTTCGGACGGTGGATGCGGATCTCCACCACCGGCAGGGCTCGACCGACACAACCGGGCCGGTCGGTCACGTCCTTCCCGGAGCCTGCGGCGAGCACGCCACCCGCCTCGGTGAGCCCGTAGAGACTGCTGACGCGAGACTTCACACCGGTGAACGCGGCCGCGATGCGCCCGCGCAGCTCG
>JBOHEL010000345.1:0-5646 GCA_050700995.1 Sciscionella sp.
CGTTGGCGGCGTCACCAAGCTGATCCCGGAGACCGGCCTCACCACGCCTTTCATGTCCTACGGCGGTTCGTCGCTGCTGGCCAACTACATCCTGGTCGCGCTGCTGCTGCGGATCTCCGACGCCGCGCGCAGGCCTGCCAAGCCTGGTGGTTCGCGGCCACAGCTTCCGCCGCGCACGCCGCTTGCCTCGTCCGAGACGGTGATGGTGGAGCGGCCTTCATGAACAAGCCACTACGCCGCGTCGGCCTCGCCATGATGGTGATGATGGTGCTGCTGTTGCTCAACATCACCTACGTGCAGGTGATCAAGGGCGACAGCTACCGCACAAATCCGCTCAACCAGCGTGTCCTGCTCAATGAGTACTCGCGCCAGCGCGGGTCCATCATCGATGCCGCTGGAAACATCATCGCGGGCGTGAAGCCCACCAATGACCGGTTGAAGTTCCAGCGCACATACGCCAACGGTCCGCTCTACGCGCCCGCGACCGGCTACTTCTCGACGCAATACGATTCGAGCGGCATCGAACGTGCCGAGAATGATGTGCTCAACGGGTCCGACGGTCGACTGTTCGTGCGCAGGCTGTCCGACCTGATCACCGGCCGGGATCCCCGCGGCGGCGACGTGAAGCTGACCCTGAACCCGAAGGTCCAGCAGGCCGCCTATCAGGCCATGACGTCACGCGGCTTCACCGGCGCCATGGTCGCGATCAAGCCACAGACCGGCGAGATCCTCGGCATGGTCTCCACGCCATCCTTCGACCCCACACCGCTCGCTTCGCACGCGCAAGGTCCACAGACGAAGGCATGGAAGAAGTACACCAGCGATCCCGCGAATCCGATGTTGAACCGCGCCATCAACGATCCGCAACCCCCTGGCTCGACGTTCAAGCTCATCGATACCTCGGCCGCGCTCGGCTCGGGCAAGTTCACACCGAATTCCCGGCTACCCGCCGCAGGAGAGATCACCATTCCCGGTACCACTACGAAATTCGACAACTACGACGGTGAGCACTGCGGGTCAGGCGGCAGCACCGTAACGATGACCACAGCACTGGCGTTGTCGTGCAACACCGCGTTCGGAACCCTCACAAGTGAGATCGGCCAGCAGGCCCTGCTCGACCAGGCGAACAAGTTCGGCGTCGGGCAGCCTGTGAAGATCCCGATGAAGGTCACGAAGTCCACCATCGGCGACATCCCCAGCAAAGCGGCCCTGTACTCGACCGGCATCGGGCAACAGAGTGTCCAGTTCACGCCACTGCAGAGCGCGATGATCACTGCCACCATCGCCAACGGCGGTATGCGCATGAAACCCCAACTGGTGGAGAGCATCCTGGCGCCCGATCTGTCCACCATCGCGGGTTTCCAGCCGCAGCAACTGAATCAGGCAATTTCCTCCAACGTGGCGTCGCAGATAATCGCGATGATGCAGCAGTCCGAAAAGGACATGCACGGCTCCGGCGAGTACGCGAAATACGACATCGCATCCAAGACGGGCACCGCCGAACACGGCCAGACTCCCAAGACAACCGTGCCCTACGGCTGGTACACCGCGATGGCGCCCGCGAGCGACCCGAAGATCGCGGTGTCTGTGATGATCACCGATGGCAGTCCCTACGGGCTTCACACGGTCGGCGCGAACGTGGCTGGGCCGATCGGGCATGCGGTGATCCAGGCGTACCTGTCCGGTGGTGGATGAGGTGCTCACCTCGGGCCAGTTACTCGCCGAGCGGTACCGCCTCACCAGGCGGATCGCGGTCGGCGGCATGGGCGAGGTCTGGGAAGCGGCGGACGCCAGGCTTGACCGACGGGTGGCCGTCAAGGTGCTCAAAGCGGAACTCTGCGGCGACGCCGAGTTCTTGCACCGGTTTCGCACCGAGGCACGCACCACCGCCTCGCTGAACCATCCCGGCATCGCCGGGGTACACGACTACGGCGAGACCGCCGCCCTGCCCGACGGGCCGCAGGACACCGCGTACCTGGTGATGGAACTGGTCGAGGGCGAGCCGCTCGCCGGGATCCTGGCCAACCACGGCAGGCTGACCGTCGACTACACGCTCGACGTGCTGGAACAGGCAGGCCATGCTCTGCAGGCCGCACACGAGCAAGGCCTGGTCCACCGTGACGTCAAGCCGGGCAACATCCTGATCGTGGCAGGCCCCTCGGGTGGCATCACCGTGAAGCTGACCGATTTCGGCATCGCCAAGGCGGCCGAGGCGGTGCCGGTGACACGGTCGGGCATGGTGATGGGCACCGCCCACTACATCGCGCCGGAGCAGGCGCTCGGGCATCGCGCGGAGCCAGCGAGCGACGTGTACTCGCTCGCTGTCTGTGGTTACGAATGCCTGATGGGCCGTCGCCCGTTCCTCGCGGAAAGTGCGGTGACGGTGGCAATGATGCATATCCGCGACATTCCGCCGCCACTGCCTCCCGACATACCACCAACGGTGCGAGGGCTGATCGAGACGACATTGGTGAAAGACCCCAGGCAGCGCTACACCAGTGGCGGCGAGTTCGCGGCGGCGGTCGCCGCCGTACGCCACGGCCAACCGCCGCCAACCCCCGTGGCCCTCCGCATACCCGCAGCAGCGCACGGTTACCCGGCCGCCACCGGGAGTGGCGGCTTCCCTCCGGTGCCACCGCCGCGACGAACCGCGCACTGGATTTTCGCACTGGTGACGGTGCTGGTTGCGGTGCTGATCGGGCTGGGCGTGTGGTGGTTGGTCACGATGCGGTCGGAACACACGCCTGGGCTGCACGGGGTCGGAATGCCAGCGAGAGGGGTCACTACCGAGGGTGACGAGCCTTCAGACGCGGGCCGGTCGGCGGTAACCGATGTAACCGCGGATGGGAGTATTCCGATCGGCTCTCATGTGGTCATCACGTACCAGCCACCGGCTGCCATGCGCAACCGGAGCAGCACCACGAGCACAGACGACGAGCGGGTAGCAAGATGATGGGAACCATGGCGACACGGACGGCGGAGAGATGACTACTCCGGAACTGCTCTCCAACCGCTACGAGCTGGGCGAGACACTCGGCTACGGCGGCATGTCGGAGGTCCACAAAGGCCGCGACGTGCGGCTCGGCCGTGATGTCGCGGTCAAGGTGCTGCGCGCGGACCTCGCCCGTGACCCACAGTTCCAGGAGCGATTCCGGCGGGAGGCGCAGAACGCGGCGGCGCTGAACCATCCCGCGATCGTGGCGGTCTACGACACCGGCGAGACCCAGACCGAGTACGGCCCGCTGCCCTACATCGTGATGGAATACGTCGAAGGCAAGACGCTGCGAGACATCGTCAAGACCGAAGGGCCGATCTCCGGCAAGCGAGCGATGGAGATCATGGCCGACGTCTGTGCGGCGCTGGACTTCTCCCATCGCAATGGGATCGTGCACCGCGATGTGAAGCCCGCGAACGTGATGATCACTCAGACCGGTGCGGTCAAGGTGATGGACTTTGGCATCGCGCGTGCGCTTAACGACGGCCAGGCGGCAGTGACCCAGACCTCCGCCGTGATCGGCACTGCGCAGTACCTTTCGCCGGAGCAGGCCCGTGGCGAGTCGGTCGACGCCCGCAGCGACGTCTACTCGGCGGGCTGCGTGCTCTACGAGCTCATCACAGGCGAACCGCCGTTCACCGGCGACTCGCCGGTCGCGGTGGCCTATCAGCACGTCAGGGAGGATCCGCACGCGCCGTCGTCGGTGCATTCCACGGTACTGCCCGCGCTGGACGCGATCGTGTTGAAAGCGTTGGCGAAGAACCCGGCCAATCGCTACCAGTCCGCCGCCGAGATGCGCAGCGACCTGGTGCGCGTGCTGTCGGGGCAGCGGCCGTCCGCACCCGCTGTGTTCACCGACGAGGATCGCACCTCGATCATGACCGGCTCGCAGCCAGCCATCGCCGCCGCCGATGACGAGGACTACGACCCGGAGTACGAGGAAGAGCAGCGAGCAAAGCGCCGCAAGCGGTGGATTACCGCGGCCATCGTCGCGGCGTGCGTCATCGTGATCGCACTGGCGGCGTGGATCACTACCAGCCTGATGGGCAGCAACCCCAATTCCAAGACTGTGGCGGTGCCGAGCGGGCTGGTCGGGCAGACCCAGTCGGCCGCCACGCAGGCACTGGCGAAGGAGAACCTGAAGCCGAACATCAAGCCGGTGTACTGCCAGCCGGACATCACGAACAACAAGCCCCCGCCGTGCGATCCCGACACCCAGGTAGGCAAGGTCATCCGGACCGCCCCTGGGGAGGGCGCGCAGGTTGCCCCGCTCAGCACCGTGACCCTCTACATCGGGCAGTCTCCGCAGCAGGTCGCGGTGCCGGATCTGAAGGGCATGTCGCTGGCGAATGCGACCAACGCACTGAAGGCACAGGACTTGGCGATCGGTCAGAACCCCACCATGAAGGAGACCACCGACTCCAGCCTGGTCGGCAAGGTGATCTCCAGCGACCCACCGAAGGGTGGCCAGCTGAACAAGGGCGGCACGGTGAACGTGACCGTGGGCAAGCAAGCGCCGATGGTGACGTTGTCGAACTTCAAGGGCCAGAAGTATGCGGATGCTGCTGCCAATATCCAGGGGCTTGGGCTCAACGTGCAGCGCAAGGACGTGGATTCCTCCGCGCCCGCTGACACCGTGATCAATCAGAACCCCAGCAGTGGGCAGGTTCCCAAGGGCAGCACGGTCACCCTGACCGTCTCGAAGGGCAACAAGATGACGATGCCGTCGCTGCAGGGCCAGACTCCTGACCAGGCGCAACAGACGCTCGCGAGCCAGGGGTGGAATGGCAGCATCCAGCAGGTGTCGCAGCCGACCACCGATCTTAGTCAGGTGGGCAAGGTCGTTAATTCCAACCCGCAGGCGGGCCAGTCGATGACCAAGGACCAAACGGTGACCATCTACGTCGGACAGTTCGGCGCACCGACCTCAAGTAGCAGCCCGCCAACGGGGTGAGCGTGGTGGTCCCCGCATGCGTCAAGCCTTGGCGGCCGTGGCGAGGGTGGCCATGCCGTTCTCCAGCACGGTCACGGTGGCCTCGGGGACGGGTTGACCACAGCTGGCTAGCCAATTCGCCAGCATCCGGTGACCACCCTGGGTCAGCACCGACTCCGGGTGGAACTGCACACCCTCGACCGGCAGCTGCCGGTGCCGAATCCCCATCACGATCCCGGAGTCGGTGCGGCAGGTGACCTCGAACTCCGCAGACACGGTGTCCGGCCGGATGGTCAGTGAGTGATACCGGGTCGCGGTGAACGGGTTCGGCAACCCAGCCAGCACCCCGGAACCGTTGTGGTGAATCCGGCTGGTCTTGCCGTGCAGCAGCTCTGGCGCGCGCTCCACCGTCGAACCCCATGCCACCCCGATCGCCTGGTGACCGAGACAAACCCCGAGCACCGGCACGCCATCAGCAGCGGCCCGCTTGACGACCTCGATGCTCCGCCCAGCCCGCTCCGGGGTACTGGGACCAGGGCTGACCAGCACCGCTCCGAAATCGGCTACCTCATCGAGCGTCACGACGTCGTTGCGCCGCACCTCGGCGTCCACGCCGAGCTGCGCGAGGTACTGCACGAGGTTGTAAACGAAGCTGTCGTAGTTGTCGACCACCAGTACACGCATGCCATCAGCGTATCCACGTCCGGGGTTGGGGTGT